>NZ_JBNDMQ010000011.1:0-245332 GCF_050436665.1 Paraburkholderia sp. EB58
TCTGCTGAATAGCGTCTCATCTTCCATTCGCTGCCCGCCCTCCATCTTTACACTAATCGGTTCGGGTGACGCGACAACTAGCCTGACATGGAGGGGCGGCGGCAAAGAAAGTAGGTGCCGCCCCGCACAGGGGCGAAGCTAATAGACCACTAAGAAATCAAGGAAAGGCCAACGCCCTGGGAAAACAACCAAAAGCGCCGCACAGGCAAAACCAAAAAAGAACCAAAACCCAAACTGGCAGCGCCAAGCAAACCGCAAAAAGAGCCGCCAGCAGGGCAAAAAAAACTAAGCCGTCACACTGACAGTTTCCTTCAACACATCTTCAAGAATGGCAACAGCCTCGTCGAAGACATTCTCTTGAATAGTGAGCGGAAACAAAAACCGCACAACGTTGGAATAAACCCCACACACGAGCAACAACAACCCGCGCTCAAGCGCACGCGCCTGAACCCGCTTGGTAAATTCAGCATCCGGCTCATGCGTACCAGCCTTGCAAAACTCAACCGCCACCATGGCCCCCGGCCCACGCACATCAGCAATCTGCGCAACCTCACCCTGCAACGCAACAAGCTTGGCCTTAAGACGATCGCCAAGCAAAACAGCCCGCTCGCAGAGCTTCTCCTCATCAATGATGTCAAGCACAGCATGTGCAGAAGCGACAGCAAGAGGGTTCCCCGCATACGTCCCACCCAAACCGCCCGGCGCCGCCGCATCCATAATCTCAGCACGCCCCACCACGCCCGACAGCGGCATGCCACCCGCCAGGCTCTTGGCGATCGTCATCAAATCCGGCACCACGTCGTAGTGATGCATCGCAAACAACTTGCCCGTGCGCGCAAATCCCGTTTGCACTTCGTCGGCAATCAGCAAAATGCCATGCTCGTTGCACAGTTTGCGCAGCGCCCGGACAAACTCGGCCGGTGCCGGGTAGAAGCCGCCTTCACCTTGGACCGGTTCAAAGATGATCGCTGCAACGCGCTTCGGATCAATGTCGGCCTTGAACAGAAACTCAATCGCCTTCAACGAATCCGCGGTCGTCACGCCGTGCAGCGGATTCGGGAACGGAGCATGGAATACGTCCGCCGGGAACGGTCCAAAACCAATCTTGTACGGTGCCACCTTGCCCGTCAGTGCCATGCCCATCATCGTACGGCCGTGGAAGCCGCCCGTGAATGCGATCACGCCCGGTCGGCCCGTCGCCGCGCGGGCGATCTTGATGGCGTTTTCAACTGCCTCCGCACCCGTCGTGAAGAAGGCCGTCTTCTTCGGATGGTCGCCCGGCGCACGCTCGTTGATCTTCTCCGCCAGCGAGACGTACGACTCGTACGGCACGATCTGATACGCGGTGTGCGTGAACTGGTCGAGCTGCGCGCGGATCGCCTCGACGATCTTCGGGTGGCGGTGGCCCGTGTTGCACACTGCAATCCCCGCCGCAAAGTCGATGAAGCGCCGGCCTTCGACGTCCCACAACTCGGCGTTCTCAGCACGTGCCGCGTAAAAATCGCACATCACTCCAACGCCCCGTGGCGTGGCGGCATCCTTGCGGCTCTTCAGATCAGCATTCTTCACAGTCATCTCCTTCACTCCCGGTTTGGCCGAAGCCGTCCACTCGGCGCGGCTCATGCAGCGACTATAATTAGATTTGGCTCCGACGTTCAGAGCCATTTAAATAAAAATGTAGGAGCCAATTATGCGTGCAAGCGTTTTGTCAGACTGGCTGGCCCAGCGCCTCGACCGCGGCAACGGTCAGCCGATCTACCGCCAGCTCCATCGCTTGCTGCAGCAGGCCATCCTGTCGCGTGAGCTGCCCGCCGGCACCAAGGTGCCGTCTTCGCGCCTGCTCGCCAATGAACTCGGGATCGCGCGCAACACCGTGACTCAGGTCTATGAGCAACTCGCGCTCGAGGGCTACGTCACTTCCACCACCGGTCGCGGCACCTTCGTGGCGGATAGCGCCCCGGACGAAATCGTCGGCGCGCCCGACGCCGCTGCGCCCGCGGCTGCCGCGCCGCAGCCTCTGTCGGTGCGGCGTGCGCTGTCCACTCGCGGCGCACGGCTGATCGCCGGGGCGGGGGTGTCGAAGCGTCAGTGGGGCGCGTTCATGCCGGGTGTGCCGGATGTCTCGAAGTTTCCGGCGCGGGTCTGGAGCCGCTTGCATACCAAGTACTGGCGCCGCTTGCGCCCCGATTTGCTGACCTATGCCCCGGGCGGCGGTCTAGCGCTGCTGCGGCACGCGCTGGCCGACTATCTGCGCACTTCGCGCTCGGTGCGCTGCACGCCCGAGCAGATCATCATCACCACCGGCATTCATCAGTCGGTCGATCTGGCTGTGCGTCTCTTGTCCGATCCCGGTGACGTGATCTGGACCGAGGACCCCTGTTATTGGGGCGTGCGTAGCGTGCTGCATGTGTCGGGGCTGCAATCGCGTCCGATTGCCGTCGATGCCGAAGGAATCAATCCATCCGCCGAAGATCTCGCCCAGCCGCCCAAGCTGATGCTGGTGACACCCTCGCATCAGTACCCGCTCGGCATGGTAATGAGCCTCGCGCGCCGCCGCATGTTGCTCGAATACGCGCGCCAGCATCAATGCTGGATCATCGAAGACGACTACGACAGCGAGTTTCGCTATGGCAGCCGTCCGTTGGCGTCGCTGCAGGGGCTGGATACGGCGGGGCAGGTGATCTATGTGGGCAGTTTCGGCAAGACGCTGTTTCCCGGCTTACGGATCGGCTACATCGTAGTGCCTGAGGCACTCGCCGAGAGTTTCGCTACGGCCAGCGCCGAGTTGTATCGCGAGGGACAACTGCTGCAGCAGGCCGTGCTCGCGGAATTCATCGCCGAAGGGCATTTCGCGTCGCACATTCGCAAGATGCGCACGCTCTATGGGCAGCGCCGCCAGACCGTGCTCGATGCCGCCGCGCGCCGCTATGGCGATGCGTTACCGGCGGTCGGTGGTGATGCTGGCCTGCACCTGGTGATGCAATTGCCCGAAGGCGCCGACGATCGCGCGGTCGCCGCTGCGGCGCTGGAGCGCAATATTGTGGTGCGGGCGTTGTCGGGGTATTACGCGCAGCCTCAGCGTGCGCCGTCGGGACTGCTAATCGGCTATGCCTGCGTGCCGGATGAAGAGATCGCGCCCGCGTTCAATACGCTTGCGGACGCGATCGATGCCACATTGCTGCAGTTCGCCTGATGAAGCGCCCTCAGATCAGATCACTTTTTCCCGCAGCCATGCAGAGGCCAGGTCGATGGCCGTGACCACTACAATCACCATGATCAGCACCGCCGCCGTGGACGCATAGTCGAACGAACGAATCGCCTCATACAGCACTACGCCGATCCCGCCTGCGCCGACCATCCCCACCACCATCGCCGAGCGCACGTTCGATTCGAATCGGTACAGCGCGTACGAGATCCACAACGGCAGCACTTGCGGCAGCACCGCGTAGACGATCTCGTCGAGACTCGTCGCGCCGGTGGCACGCACGCCTTCGGCCGGACGCGGGTCGATCGCTTCGACGGCTTCCGCGAACAGCTTGGCCAGCACGCCGGTGGTGTGCACCCACAACGCGAGCACGCCGGCGAACGGGCCGAGCCCGACCGCGACGATGAACAGCATCGCGAAGACCATTTCGTTGATCGCGCGGCAGGCGTCCATCAGGCGACGCACGGGCTGCACCACCCACTGCGGCGCCATATTGCGCGCACACATCAGCCCGCACGGCACCGCGCACACCAGCGACAGCACGGTGCCCCACACCGCCACCGATAACGTCACATACATTTCGTGCGCATAGGTGCGCCACTCGGTGAAATCCGGCGGGAAGAAGTCCTTGGCGAACTGGCCCATGTTGCCGGCGTCCGACCACAGATCGAGCGGCCGCATATCGGCGCCGTGCCAGCCGACGCCCAGCACGGCAATCACGACGATCCAGCCAAGCAGCGACATCCAGCTTCGCTTGCCTACTTCGGCACCCGCCGGCGCGCCGACGGGCGGCGTGGCGCGGGTGCTGCTCAGGTCGGCGGCGCTCATTGCTTCGAGCTAGCCGTGTTCAGCGCGCTCAGCTTCGCATCGAGCGCGGCGAGCTGGGTCTTGCGATCATCGTCCGACAGGTGCGTATCGGCCTGGATCTTCTGCTTTTGCGCAAACAGCGTGATCTGGCGGATCGGCAGCAACTGCGCATCGGACGAAGCCACGAAACCGCTATAGCCGGTAATCCCCGCCATCACGGCCTTTTCGTGCGGATCGGTCTTGCCGTAGTTGACGAAGAACGCGCGCACTTTGTCCTTGGTTGCCTGCGGCAAATCCTTGCGCCATACCAGCGGATCCGATGCGATCAGATCCGAGGTCCACAGCACGCGTACCTGGGCGAACTTGTCCGGATGGTCCCGCTTCATCGTGTCGAGCATGTCGGTATTGCAGGTCGCAATATCGATCTTGTTGTTCACCACGGCCAGCAGGTTCGCCTCGTGGCTGGACGGCAACACGGCTTTGAACGACGTGTTGACCGGCGCATTGTGTTTGGCAAACAGGTAGTAGGCCGGAATCAGGGTGCCCGAGGTCGAATTCGGATCGCCGAAGCCGAGCGTCACATCCTTCGTATTCTTGAATACATCGTCAAGCGTCTTAAAGCGGCTATTGACGTTGGTGATCAACACGGACCGGTAGCCGGCGTCGCCATTCGCGTAGGTGATCTTGGCAAACACTTCGCCGTTGGCGCGGTCCACGGCTTCTATCGCCGAAGCGTTGCCAAAGTAGCCGACCTGCACCTTATTAAAGCGCATGCCTTCGATGATGCCGGAGTAATCCGTGGCGAAGAAGGCTTTGACATGCAAGCCGGTTTGCTTGCTCATGTCGTCGACCAGCGGTTGCCAGTGCTGCGCGAGGACCGCAGACGAATCGGTCGAGATGATGCCGAGGTTGAAATCTTCGGCATGGGCGGCGACGCAAGCAAACGCGGCCGCGCCGGCGATCAGTGAGCGCAGGAATTTCATCAGGTTAGATCCAGTGGACTGAAGAGGGGCTGACAGTAAATAAAGTGCAACGCTGTGTTTCACGCAGAGTGCGCAGGATCGAGTGCAAATGCGTAACGCTGCGGTTTGGGCGCATCCGCGTCCGCCGCATTGGCGTGGGGTTGCGCAACGTCGCTATCGGTTACTTCGAGCAGTTCACGCGCGTCGTCGCCGTAGAGCTGCTGCAGGAGTGAGGGTGTGAGCGCAGCGGACGGTCCGTCGTAGACGATCTTGCCGCGGCGCAGGGCGACGGTGCGCGGGCAGTACTGCATGGCGATGTCGACCTGGTGCAGAGATACCAGCACGGTCAGGCCATGGTCGCGATTCAGGTTGCGCAGCATGTCCATCACGCGTCGCGACGATTCCGGGTCGAGCGAGGCAATCGGTTCATCGGCAAGCACGATGCGGGCGCGCTGCACCAGCGCACGCGCGAGAGCCGCGCGTTGCTGCTGTCCGCCGGAGAGCGTGGCCGCACGTTCGTGCGCGTGTTCGGCGATCCCGACTTCGCCAAGCGCCGCGAGCGAGAGCGCGCGTTCGCTGCGCGGAAAACGCCCGGTGATGCGCCGCCAGAACGGCAACCGCGCGAGCGCGCCAATCAATACGTTCGCCTCCACAGAGAGGCGGTTGACCAGATTGAACTGCTGGAACACAAAGCCGATATCGCGGCGAATCCGCCGCACTTCGCGCACGAGCCGGCCATTCTGCTGGATGGGCCGGCCCAGAATTGCGATCTGCGACGGCTGCGGGTCGGACACGGTAAAGCCCGCGATGTGCCGCAGCAAGGTCGATTTCCCCGAGCCCGAGGCGCCAATCAGCGCCACCATCTCGCCGGGCGCGACGCGCAGATCGATTTCGTCGAGTGCCTTGCGGCCGTTGGTGAACGTCTTGCTCAATCGTTCGATACGGATTGCTTCCATGCTTGCCCCGTTGTTGCATCCGGCAAGTGCCGGAAAGTGTGGGACATTCTAGGAAGGCTCTGTGACGGTTGAGTGAACCTATCTCAACGTCTAGACGACTATATCTTTCCAGAGAATGCGTGCCGGAACGCAAAGCCTTGTACGGGCCGCGATATGTCAGCCGTGTGACACAAACTGCAGCGTGCGCGCTCCGTCATCTAATATGTGCCGCGACAGGCTATATTGCTGAAAGCAGCATGTGCCGTCCCCAATAACCTTGCCCATCCCATTCGGCGTCGCCATGCAGGCTCTCAGCTTTCTACCCGACAGCTTTGCGGAGTACGAGGATCTCAAGACGATCCTCGATGCCGGGAGTGCCAACTTCGACATTCGCACCGTGTGCGAGGCGCGGCTGCACGGCAGGACGTTTCCGGTGCTGACCGCGAGCATCGGTTCGAGCGATCCGCTGGCGCCGGCCATTGGTTTCTTTGGCGGCATTCATGGACTCGAGCGCATCGGCACGCAACTCGTTCTCGACTACATGCGCTCGCTCCTGTCGCGGCTCGAATGGGACGAACTGTTGGTGCGCCAGTTACAGTCGATTCGTCTGATCTTTATGCCCATCTGCAATCCGGGCGGCATGTGGGCGGCGACGCGGGCCAATCCGAACGGCGTCGATCTGATGCGTAACGCGCCGCAGGATGCCGATGAACGCGTGCCGCTGCTGGCGGGCGGGCAGCGCGTCGGCGCCTGGTTGCCGTGGTATCGCGGACGGCGCGGCGCACCCATGGAGGTCGAGGCCGCCGCGCTCCTGAAGCTGGTCGAAACTGAACTGGCCTCGCGGCCGCTCAGCTTCGCGCTCGATTGCCACTCGGGTTACGGTTGGAGCGACAGTATCTGGTTTCCGTATGCGCGTACTCGCAAGCTGATGCCGCATCTGCCTGAAATGTTCATGCTCAAGACCATGTTTGAGCGTGCCCATCCGCATCACGGTTATGCGTTCGAGCCGCAGAGTCATCAATATCTGCTGCACGGCGATCTATGGGACTGCGCGTACGACCGGGCGCCGTCTGAAAACGTGTTCTTGCCGATGACGCTCGAACTCGGTTCATGGCTATGGATCAAAAAGAATCCGCGCCAGTTATTTTCGCGGCAGGGCATGTTCAATCCTGTGAAAGCGCATCGCACGGCGCGCGTGTTGCGGCGCCATGCCAACCTGCTGGATTTCCTCACCCGCGCTGCGTTTGCGTCGCAGCGCTGGCTGCCGCAGGGAAGCCGCCGCCAGCAACTGCTGCATCATGCGATTGAACATTGGTACCGGACGGCCAGTGTATGAGTACCTGGATCCTGTTGCGCGGACTGACGCGTGAGACGCGTCACTGGGGCCGGTTTCCGGCTATTCTGCGCGACGCCGTGAGGACCGACAGCCTGCTTCAGCTCGACTTGCCGGGCAATGGCGCGCTCGTCGACCAGCACGCGCCGGCTCAGGTGGCCGCGATGGTCGACTTCGTGCGGATGGCGGTATCGCAAAGCAGCGTGCCGGGCCCGTACCGGGTCTTGGCGATGTCGCTGGGCGGGATGGTGGCGACCGACTGGGCGCAACACTATCCCGACGAGATTGAACGGCTCGTGCTGATCAATACGAGTATGCGGCCGTTCAGCAGCATGATGCAGCGCCTGCGCCCGCAGGCATGGCCTGGACTGCTGGGGGTGGCGCTCGACTGGCGTAGCGCGCCCGAAGCTGAGGCCGGCATTCACCGCTTGACCTGCAATAATCCGGCAGGGCTCGCAGACGATCTCGCGGCGTGGGTTGCGATTCGCGAGAGCGCACCGGTGAGCCGGGCCAATGCGCTGCGTCAGTTATGGGCGGCGGCGCGTTTTGACGCAGGCACGACGGTGCCGCGTTGCGGTACCTTGATTCTGTCGTCGGCGGCCGACCGGCTGGTAAACCCGGTATGTTCGGCAGGGCTGGCGGCGGCGTGGGGCGCGGCGCATCTTCAGCATCCTTGGGCCGGTCATGACTTGCCGCATGACGATCCGGTGTGGACGAGCGAGGCGGTTGGCGCATGGTTGCCCGAGATAGCGGACGCGACTGGGAATATGTTTTGAAACTGGGTGTTTTATAAATGCATGTTTGAAACGGCGCGCTTCTATCAATACCCGTAAGGAGATCACTGCATGTATTCACGTTTTGGCTCGCGCCGCTCGCTGGCGCGTGTTTTCACCTGCGTATCGCTCGCGCTCGCCTGCAGCGCCGCCTGGACCGGCAGCGCGCTTGCGCAAAGCGCCGTCCCCGCCTCACTCACTCCAGGCGAAGCGACTCACGTCGTTGCCGCACTCAAGGCGAGCGGCACGCAGATCTACATCTGCAAGCGCGACGCGAACAACAAGCTGTCGTGGGCTTTCAAGGCGCCGAGCGCCGAACTGTACGACGCGTCGGGTGAACTGATCGTCACGCACAGCGCAGGTCCCACCTGGGCGGCGGCGGACGGCAGCAAGATTACCGGCCAGGTCCTGCAGCAGGCGCCGAGCAGCGATCAACCCGACAGCATCCCGCTTCTGCTGCTGCGGGCGACCAACGGCGCTGGCCCCGGTTTGCTCTCCACGGTGCGCTACGTGCAACGGCTCGACACGCACGGCGGCGCCGCGCCCGTCGGTCCCTGCACCCAGGAAGGACAGGAAGGCCGCAGCCCCTATATCGCCGAATACGTGTTCCTCGGCTGACCTCCGCTGAAAGTCAATGTGCGGACGCACATTGACTTTCAGCTATCAGGCGCATAATTCTCTTCTAACGATGCAGTCGATTGCCGCCCGTTGTGGAGGAGATCATGCAAGCGAAGAACGAAGAATCCGTTGCGCACCTGCTGAACGACGTCGTCGAATTCGCTCGTGGACGATTGCCGGAGCCAGCATTCACCATCGTCGAACCTTTCCTGCGCCACTATTACGATTTCGTCGACGCCGACGATCTGCAAAGCCGCGCGATCGCCGACCTGTATGGCGCCGCGCTGGCGCATTGGCAAACGGCGCAGCGCTTCGTTCCCGGCAGCGAACGGCTGCGCGTCTATAACCCCATCCTCGAGCAGCACGGCTGGCATTCCGATCACACGGTGATCGAGATCGTCAACGACGATATGCCGTTTCTGGTGGATTCAGTCTCGATGGCGGTCAACCGGCTGGGGCTCGCGCTGCATTCGGTGGTGCATCCGGTGTTTCGCATCTGGCGCGGCGCGGACGGCAGTATCGTGCGCGTCGGGCAGGGTGCGGAAGACGCGGGCGACAAGCAATCGCAACTGGCCTCATTTATTCACTTCGAAGTCGACCGCTGCGGCGACGCCGCCAAGCTCGATGCGCTGCGTGACGATATCGCCAGAGTGTTGGGCGACGTGCGCGCCTCGGTGGAAGACTGGCCGAAGATCGTCGAGATTGCGCGTGCCACGATCAAGGATATGAAGGGACGCGAAACCGGCGTCGAAGGCGCTGAGGCGCGCGCCTTCCTCGAATGGATGGTGGACGACCACTTCACCTTCCTCGGCCAGCGCGACTACGAGCTGGTGTCGCATGACGTCGGCTTCGGTTTGCGCGCGCTGCCGGAATCGGGTCTTGGCATTCTGCGGGACGCGTTGCGGCCCGTAGGCGCGGCTGATGTCACGCCGTTGCCGGCTGCTGCCGCGCAGATCATTACCGGCGCCTCGCCAATTTTCCTGACCAAAGCGAATTCGCGGGCCACCGTACATCGCCCCGGCTATCTGGACTACGTAGGGATCAAACTGACTGGCGCGGATGGCAAGACCATTGGCGAGCGGCGTTTTATCGGCCTTTATACGTCGACCGCGTATTTTGTATCGGCGGCGGAGATTCCGATCGTGCGCCGCAAGTGCGCGAATATCGTACGGCGTGCCGGCTTTCTGCCGAGGGGGCATCTGGCGAAATCGCTGGTGACGGTGCTCGAAACCTATCCGCGCGACGAACTGTTTCAGGCCGAAGAGGACCAGCTCTACGACATCGCACTCGGCGTGCTGCGTCTCCAGGAGCATCAGCGCACGCGCCTGTTCGTGCGGCGCGACCGTTTCGACCGTTTCGTTTCGTGTCTGGTGTTCGTGCCGCGCGACAAATACAACACAGACTTGCGGCGGCGCATCGCCAATCTGCTGACCGAAGCATTCAACGGCGCGAGCGTCGAGTTTACGCCCTTGCTATCGGAGTCGACACTCGCGCGGATTCACTTCGTTGTCCACGCCGAACCGGGCGCCATGCCGGACGTGGATACTCGCGAACTCGAAGCGCGGCTCGTGCAAGTGACGCGCCGCTGGCAGGACGATCTGGCCGACGCGTTGCTCGATGCGTTCGGCGAAGAGCAGGGCAACCGGCTGCTGCAGCACTACGCCGATTCGTTTCCCGCCGGCTACCGTGACGATTATCCGGCTCGCACGGCTGTGCGCGACATCGAGTTGATCGAGCGCTTGCAGGGCAGCGAGCGGATTGCGATGAACCTGTACCGACCCATCGAATCCGGCCCGCGCGCATTTCGCTTCAAGGTGTATCGCGCAGGGCAACCAATCGCCTTGTCGCGCAGCTTGCCGATGCTCGAGCATCTCGGCGTGCGCGTCGACGAAGAGCGGCCGTATCTGATCGAAGCGCTTGACGCGACCCCCGCATGGGTCCACGACTTCGGCCTCGAACTCGCGGACGACAGCGAATTCGACATCGAGCGTGTAAAGAACCTCTTCGAAGACGCGTTCGAGCAAGTCTGGACCGGCGAGATCGAAAGTGACGACTTCAACCGTCTCGTGCTGCGTGCGCAGCTTGCGGCGCGCGAGGTGACGATACTGCGGGCCTATGCGAAGTATCTGCGGCAAGTCGGTTCCACGTTTAGCGATGCTTACATTGAGCGCGCATTGACGGGCAATTCCACGATTGCCCGCAAGCTCGTCGAACTATTTGTGGCGCGCTTTAACCCGGCGCTGGGCGACCGTCGTGAAGCGCACGTGGAGCTATTGCTGAAATGGATCGATACCGCGCTCGACCAGGTGCCGAATCTCGACGAGGACCGCATCCTGCGGCAGTTCCTTGGCGTCATCAAGGCGACCGAGCGCACCAACTACTACCGGCTGGACCAGGACGGGCGCCCGAAACCGTACCTCTCGTTCAAGTTCAACCCGGCGCGCGTGCCCGGTTTGCCTGAGCCCAAGCCGATGTTCGAGATCTGGGTGTACTCGCCGCGCGTCGAAGGTGTGCATCTGCGCGGCGGGCGGGTGGCGCGCGGGGGCCTGCGCTGGTCGGACCGGCGCGAGGACTTCCGCACGGAAGTGCTCGGCCTGATGAAAGCGCAGATGGTGAAAAACGTCGTGATCGTGCCGGTCGGTTCGAAGGGTGGCTTCGTGGTGAAGAATCCACCGCCGCCCGGCGACCGCGAAACGTGGCTGCGCGAGGGCGTCGCCTGCTATCAGACCTTCCTGCGCGGCTTGCTCGATCTGACCGACAACCTGGCCGGCAATGAGATCGTGCCGCCGCCCGATGTCGTGCGGCACGATCCCGACGACCCCTATCTGGTGGTGGCGGCGGATAAGGGCACGGCGACGTTCTCGGACTACGCTAACGCCATTTCGCAGGAATACGGCTTCTGGCTCGATGACGCGTTTGCATCAGGCGGCTCAGTTGGCTACGACCACAAGAAAATGGCCATCACTGCGCGCGGCGCGTGGGAGTCAGTGAAGCGGCATTTTCGTGAAATGGGCGTCGACACCCAGACTACGGATTTCACCGTGGTCGGCATCGGCGACATGTCGGGCGACGTGTTCGGCAATGGCATGCTGCTGTCGCCGCATATCAAGCTGGTGGCCGCGTTCGACCACCGGCATATCTTTCTCGATCCGCAACCCGATCCCGCAGTCAGTCTGGCGGAGCGTGGGCGCATCTTTATCCTCGAGCGCTCCAGTTGGGCCGACTACGACCCTGCCTTGATCTCTGCCGGTGGCGGGGTGTTTCCGCGGACGGCGAAGACCATCCCCGTGTCGACCGCGATGCAAGCTGTGCTCGGCATCAATGCCGCTGCGCTCGCGCCGAACGAACTGATTCGCGCGATCCTGCAGGCGCCCGTGGATCTGCTCTATAACGGCGGCGTCGGGACGTATGTCAAGGCGAGCCGCGAGACGAATGCGCAGGTTGGCGACCGCACCAACGACGCGCTGCGCGTGAACGGTGCGGATCTGCGCTGCAAGGTGGTGGCGGAGGGCGGCAATCTTGGTCTCACGCATCTGGGACGCATCGAGTTCGCGTTACGCGGAGGCCGCATCAATACCGATGCGATCGACAACTCAGCCGGGGTCGATTGTTCGGACCACGAAGTCAACATCAAGATTCTGCTCGGCCTCGTGGTGAAGGACGGCGAGATGACCGAGAAGCAACGCAATGCGTTGCTCGCCGATATGACCAACGAAGTCGGTCTGTTGGTGCTGCAGGATAACTACTATCAGACTCAGGCGCTTTCGATTGCAGGGCGCTACAGCGTCGAACTGTTCGATGCGGAGACCCGCTTCATGCGCTGGCTCGAACGGGCAGGGCGTCTGAACCGCGTGATCGAATTCCTGCCGACCGACGAAGAAATTGCAGAGCGGCAGGCTGCGAAGCAAGGGCTGACCTCGCCGGAGCGAGCGGTCCTGCTGGCCTACAGCAAGATGTGGTTATACGACGCGCTGCTCGAATCCGACATGCCGGAAGATCCGTTGGTGAGCAGCATGCTGATCGACTATTTTCCGAAGCCGTTGCGGCATCGTTTCAGCGAACCGATGCATCGTCACCCGCTGCGGCGCGAAATCCTCGCTACGTATCTGACCAACGCGCTCGTCAACCGGGTTGGCTGCGAATTCGTGCACCGGCTGATGGAAGAGACCGATGCCCAGCCGGGCGAGATTGTGCGGGCCTGCATCATGGCGCGCGACGTGTTCGATCTCGACGACGTGTGGCAGAGCATCGATGCGCTCGATAACCGGGTTGCCGACGATGTGCAGGCACGCATGTTCGTCGAGGTGGCGCGGCTTGTCGAGCGTGCGGCGCTGTGGTTCTTGCGGCAACTGCAATCCGGCGCCGTCAGCGACGTGACGGATCTGCTGACGCGCTGCCGCGATGCGGCGCAGCGGCTTGCGTCGCAATGGCCGGCGCTGTTGCCCGCCGCGGACCTGGAGGCGCTGTCGGAACGCCAGCGGGTCCTCGTGGATGCAGGCGTGGACAGCGAACTGGCCGTGCGCGTGGCGAGCGGCGAAATATCCGCAGCGGTGCTCGATATTGCCGAAGTGGCGGCCAAATGCGGCAAGGATCTCGAACGGGTGGCGGGGGTGTACTTTGCGCTCGGTACGCTGCTCAACTACGGCTGGATTAGCGAGCGCGCGAATGCGCTGCCAACGCCAACGCATTGGGACACATTGGCTCGCGCTGCCGCGCTTGCCGAACTGGCTCGTCTCAAACGCGCCTTGACGACGAGCGCGCTGATGGGAGCCGGCGAAGCGTCGACGCCGGACGAACTGGTCGAAACATGGCGCGAACAGCGGGCGGCGCCGCTCGAACGCTATGCGCGTCTGCTGGCCGATCTGCGTGCGTCGGGCGGTTCGAGCCTCTCTGTGCTGCTGGTGATCGTGCGGGAAATGGCGCTGCTGGAACGCGCTTGAGGTAGGCGGGGCAAGGACGACACCGGGACGGTCGTGACGGGCCATCCTGGTGCCAGTTGGACGGATGGGCCAAGGATTGCCCATAATGCTAACTATTGCCTTCCATCTTCAACACACACCTGATAACAGCGCCCCGACCTGCCATGACCGATCACGTTGCTTCGAATCCAGCTGTGCCGCGCCTCACGAGTCTCTCGCACGGCGGCGGCTGTGACTGCAAGATTGCGCCCGGCGTCCTCGCCGACCTGCTCAAGCGCAGCGTGCCGCTGCCGGCCTTTCCCGACCTGCTGGTCGGCACGGAAACCGCCGACGATGCAGCCGTCTACCGCCTGAACGACGAGCAGGCCATTATCGCCACCACGGACTTTTTCATGCCGATCGTCGACGATCCGTACGACTTCGGCCGCATTGCCGCGACCAATGCGCTGTCCGACGTCTATGCAATGGGCGGCAAGCCGATTCTCGCGCTGGCGCTGGTCGGCATGCCGATCAACGTTTTGCCGCACGATGTGATCGCGGCCATACTGCGCGGTGGCGAAGATGTGTGCACGCAGGCAGGCATTCCGGTAGCGGGCGGTCATTCCATCGATTCCGTCGAGCCGATTTACGGTCTCGCTGCGCTGGGCGTGGTTCATCCGCAGCGTATCAAACGCAACGCGTCGGCTCGGGCCGGCGATGTGCTGGTGCTCGGCAAGCCGCTGGGCGTGGGCGTGTTGTCCGCGGCGCTAAAGAAGAACCAGCTCGACGACGCGGGCTATGCCGCGATGATCGCCAATACCACCAAGCTCAATCGTCCGGGTACGGACCTCGCCGCCTTGCCGGGCGTGCATGCGCTGACCGACGTCACGGGCTTCGGCCTGCTCGGGCACACGCTGGAGCTGGCGCGCGGCGCGGGCTTGAGCGCCCATTTGCGCTACGCCGATCTGCCCTGGCTCGCCGGTGTCGAAGCGTTCGCGGCGGCAGGCGTAATCACCGGGGCGTCGGGGCGCAACTGGGCTTCATACGGCGAGAGCATTGGTTTGCGCGCTGGGCTGCCAGAGATTGCTCAAGCGTTGCTGACCGATCCGCAAACCTCGGGTGGCCTGCTGGTGGCCTGTGCGCCCGATACCGTCGACGACGTGCTGGCGATTTTCCGCGCCGACGGCTTCGATAGCGCGACGGTGATCGGCGAAATGCGCGACGGCGCGCCGCGTGTCGAGGTCGCGTAAATGACGGAGATGAAAGAGGAATCGCCAAAGGCCATTTTTTACGCGCTCGCCGCCAACCTTGGGATTGCAGTGTGCAAGTTTGCCGCTGCGATCTTCTCGCAGTCCGGCTCGATGTTCGCCGAGGCGATTCACTCGACTGCGGACTGCGGCAACCAGCTTCTGCTGCTATTCGGTTTGCGTGAGGCGCGCAGGCCGCCGAGCCCGCTGCATCCGATGGGCGCGGGTCGCGAGATCAATTTCTATTCGCTGCTGGTGGCGTTGCTGCTGTTCTTCGTCGGCGGAGCGTTTTCCGTGTATGAGGGCGTGCACCGCCTGTTTGAGCGCGAGCCGTTATCGCATGCGTACGTGGCGTTGATCGTGCTGGGTATCTCCGTGGTGCTCGAATCGTTGTCGCTCGCCGGCGCGGTCAAGGAGATTCGCAAGACGCATCCGGACAAGTCCATGTGGCGCTGGTTTCGCGAAACGCGCGAATCGGATCTGCTGGTGGTCGCGGGCGAGGACATTGCGGCATTGTTCGGCCTCGCCATAGCCTTCGTTGCGGTGCTGCTGACGATGATCACCGGCAATCCGGCGTTCGACGCGCTCGGTTCGATTGGCGTCGGCCTGCTGCTGATGGTGATTGCGTGGCTGGTGGCGCGTGAGGTGAAGTCGATGATCGTCGGCGAATCGGCCGGCCCGGAAGTGCGGCGCGCCATTGAAGCGCATCTGCTGGCGCGTGTCGAAATCCGCAGCATCATCAATATGATCACGCTCCAGTGGGGCCGCGATGTGGTGGTCGCGGTGCAGGCGGAGATGATCGAGTATCACAGCGGCCGCGCGATGGTCGACGCCATCAACGTAGTGGAAGCCGACTTGCAGGCAACCTTCCCGCAGGTACGCTGGGTATTCTTCGAACCCGAAGTGCCGCGGGAGCAACGGGGTGGATCGCCACGAGTTCAGTGACGATCCCATGCCCCACGTTGATGAATTGACACGGCCCGTTATGCGCGGGGCAGCGTTTATTTGAATCCCGTCACCGCGTGCGGCACATACAGCTCCTCGAGCTGCTTCACTTCATCCGCGCTTAGCTTGAGCGAGAGCGCCGCAACGGCATCGTCCAGATGCTGCGCTTTGGTTGCGCCAACAATCGGCGCGCTAATCACGCTCTTTTGCAGCACCCACGCCAGTGCGACCTGAGCGCGCGGCACGCCACGGCTGGCCGCAATTTCACCGACCCGTTCGACGATGCGTCGGTCCGCGTCTTCGGTCTGCGCATACAGCGAGCGGCCGAATTCGTCGGTCTCCGAGCGTGCGCTGCTGGTGTTCCAGTCGCGCGTGAGCCGGCCACGTGCGAGCGGGCTCCATGGAATCACGCCAATTCCTTCGCTTTCGCACAGCGGCAGCATCTCGCGTTCTTCTTCGCGATACAGCAGGTTCACGTAATTCTGCATCGTCACAAAGCGGGTCCAACCGTGCTGCTCGGCCACATGCAGCGCCTTCGAAAACTGCCACGCATACATTGACGATGCGCCGATGTAACGCGCCTTGCCGGCCTTCACGACATCGTGCAACGCTTCCATGGTTTCTTCGATCGGCGTGGCGTAGTCCCAGCGGTGGATCTGATACAGGTCGACGTAGTCGGTGCCGAGACGCTTCAGGCTCGCGTCGATTTCCGCCATGATGGCCTTGCGCGACAGGCCCATGCCATTGGGACCGGCGTGCATGCGGCCGTGGACCTTGGTCGCAAGCACGATCTCGTCGCGCTTGGCCATGTCTTTCAAGGCACGGCCGACAATCTCTTCACTGGTGCCGTCGGAGTAGACGTTAGCCGTATCGAAGAAGTTGATACCGTGATCGAGCGCCTGCTTGATGAACGGACGCGAGTCGGTTTCGCTGAGCGTCCACGCATGGTTGCCGCGATCGGACGCGCCGTAGCTCATGCAGCCGAGGCAAAGTCGGGAGACATCGAGGCCAGTGCGGCCCAGTTTCACATAGTCCATGGTCGTGCTCCTGTGAGTGATCCAGATTGCAGATTGCAGATCGCGCAAATAAACGCGACCTCGATAATCGGGGGTGATGCAATGGCATTGATCAGCCAATGCGCATACCGTGTTGAAGCATATTCGATATTGGCGCAGACTTCACGGGCCGAGGGGCGGACTCGATCTACCTGAGCTTTAGCCGGATCCGCCCCGCGGGCAGTAAAGCCCTCCCAATCCGCATAACAGAAAAAGGACGGACACCGATGCTGACTCGTATTCTTGCGGCAAGCGCCGCATTGACCTTTGCGGCGTGCGCGGCTGTCTCGACAGCCCCGGCGCGGGCCGATGACGATGCCACGGCGCAGAGTGCCGACGCTTCACACGGACGCCCGGTCAAGGTGATGATCATTTCGATGTTCGGCCCCGAAGGGCAGGTCTGGCTCGATCATCTCGGCCCCTGGCAGACGATTCCGGTTGATGGCCTGTCGCCCGATTATCCCGCGGTTAACTGCAACAAGCAGGACGTGTGTGTGATGACCACCGGCATGGGGCATGCGAACGCCGCCGCGTCGATCATGGCGCTGACGTTCTCGCAACGCTTCGATCTGCGGCACACGTATTTCATGGTGGCGGGTATTGCCGGCATCGATCCGATGCGCGGCACGGTGGGGTCGGCAGCGTGGGCGAAGTATCTGGTGGACTTCGGCATCCAGTGGGAAATCGACGGCCGCGAAATTCCCCCTAACTGGAACACGGGGTATCTCGGCATCAATACGCAGAACCCCACGCAGAAGCCGCCGCTCGACTATCGTACGGAAGTGTTCCAGCTCAATCCGCAACTCGCCGACGCTGCGTTTGCGCTCTCGCGCAACGTCACGCTCACGGATAACGCGCAGGCGCAAGCTGCCCGTGCCCGCTACGGCTACGCGCCGGCCGACTTGCCGCCGACAGTTATCCAGTGCGATACGCTCGCGGGCGACACGTGGTGGTCCGGCACACTGCTCGGCGAGCGCGCGCGTGATTGGACAAAGATTCTGACCGATGGCAAAGGCGTGTATTGCACGACGCAGCAGGAAGACAACGCGACCTATGAAGCGCTCACGCGCGCAGCCAGCGTGCATCGTGTGGACCTGAACCGCGTGGCCGTGCTGCGCGCCGGATCGGATTTCGACCGGCCGTATGCGGGCCAGACGAGCGCCGACAACCTGCTGAACTACGCGGCGCAAGGCGGCTTCACGATTGCGATCAGCAACCTGTTTCTCGCCGGCAATCCGCTGGTGCAGCAGATTGTGACCCACTGGAGCCAGTGGCGTGAGGGCGTGCCACAGCAATAAGATGCGCAAAGCGCGCGCTCGACGATCTGCGATCGCGGCGCGCGCCAGCTGCACGTGTCAGCTAGTTACTGCTGCGACGGACGGAACGGAATCCACACAGGGGTATCGCTATTCCAGTGGTCGAGTTCTGATGGGCTCATGATGTGCTCCTGCGATCTTTAATTATTCACCGCGCGCAAGGCTCGTCGTGCCTTCGCCGTTTTGGCCTTCGGCTGCAAAACGTGCGGCTTGCCGCTGACCTTGGAGACTCAGGTTCGGATAGGTGGGCTTGTTCAGCGAAGGCAGCGTGCCGTTGTGATAGGCCGTGGCGATTTCCGCCTTGACGTCCGCACGCGTAACCTGGCTCGGGCCCACCGACGTCGGACCATAGCCGTAGGTGCCGGCATGCCCGATTCCGCCGCCACCCTCTGCGAAGGCTGGCGCGCTAACGGCGAGAGAGAGAACAACTGCTGCGAAGAGACTGCGTTTCATGATCCACTCCTGTCGATTCGTTTGCAGCACCAGGCAAGCGCTGCGACAGGGTGAAATGTAGGCTTCGTCGATCCGCGGATAAATCGTCGTTGAGCGAAATGAATTGTCGTGGATTCAGAACAATCGCGGCACAGGGGCCGCGATTGCCTTTCTTCTGACGTTTTTCAAATTGCGGGGCGGATCAGGCAACCCACTCCGTGATCACCGGCGTATCGAGTACCGGCGCGGATTCACGCTGCTCGAAGGTGCGCTTCGAGCAAGGCGTGTCGAGACTGCAGCGGCCGCTCAGCAACGGGCAGCGGTCGAATAACTCCGCAATCCAGTCGACGAACACACGTACCTTCGGCGACAGATGGCGGCTGTGAGGATAGACCGCCGAAATCGGCATGGGCAAGGGTTTGAGCTCGGGCAGCACCTCCACCAGTTGGCCCGACTGCAGGTGCGGCAGCACCATGAAGAGGGCCGGCTGGATCAGGCCGAAGCCCTCGAGACCGCAGGTGACATAGGCGTCCGCGTCATTGACCGACACCGTGCCCTTCATTTTCACCTCGATTTCCTTGCCGTCCACCTTGAAGGACCAGTCAATCACGCGCCCCGTGCGGCTCGAAAAATAATTTACGGCACTGTGCGACTCGAGGTCTTCGAGCGTGTGCGGCATGCCGTATTTCTGCAGATATTCCGGCGCCGCGCACGTCACCCCTTCGAAGATGCCAATCCGGCGCGCCACCAGCGACGAATCCTGCAGCGCGCCGACCCGTACCACGCAATCGACACCTTCTTGCAGCAGATCGACCGGGCGGTCAGTCAAGCCGAGCTGCAGGTCGATATCCGGGTAGCGAGTGTGGAATTCACACAGAGAAGGGATCACGAGCAACCGGCCAATCGCACCTGGCATGTCGATGCGCAGCTTGCCATGCGGCTTCTTGTTGCCGCTCTGGAAACTGGCTTCGGTCTCCTCGACGTCCGCGAGAATGCGCACGCAGCGTTCGTAGTACGCGGCGCCGTCCGGCGTGAGCGACAGGCGGCGCGTCGTGCGATGCATGAGCCGCGTGCCGAGGAACGATTCGAGGTTCTGGATGATGGTGGTGACCGAGGCGCGCGGCAGATCGAGCGTTTCCGCAGCACGCGTGAAGCTGTTCGTGTCTACGACACGAGTGAACACCTGCATGGCCTGGAGACGGTCCATGGCTAACCTCCAAAAGGGGCTGGCGGCGCGCAATGCCAATCGAATGGGCAGGTATTAGTCCGGATTGACCGGGACGCGAATTCGATTGTTTGGGCGTGCCGAATTGTGTTGCCGGATTATAGGCATTTATTTAGGAGTCTGCCGAACGCACAATTCCCACCATTCCAGTTATGAGGCTTTTGCGCTGTTCGACATGAATGCAATCAAACCGCCGTACTCCTCCTTTATGCCGTCTGACGTTGCGCAGGCGGCGGATGTATCGTCGGCACGCGCGGCACTCGACGTGACCGACGTGACGATCGAGGGGCACGCGCAGGACATCACATTGCGTCTGTATCGTCCGGCTGGCAAAAGTGCACTGCCAGTACTGCTTTATTTTCACGGCGGTGGCTTTGTGCGCGGCTCGCTCGACGAGGCCGACTTCGCCGCGCGCTATTTTGCAGAGCATTTACCGTCGCTCGTCGTCTCGGTCGGTTATTCGCTCGCGCCGCAGTTTCCGTTTCCCGCGGCGCCCGAAGATGCGCACCGCGCGGCGCTGTGGGTGCAAACGCGCGCACGGGCGTTCGGCGGCAATACCAAGCATATTGGTGTAGCGGGACACGACGCGGGCGGCCAGCTTGCCAATTGTCTCGCGTTCATCGCGCGTGACCGCGGCGACGTCCGCATCGGCGCTCAGGCGCTGTTCGGGCCAATGCTGGACCCAAGCCTGACGCGCCTTGGCGACGAACAGCGGCTCGGCTCCGATATCACCGCAAAGGAGTGCGCTGCCTGCTATCGCGCGTATCTGCCGCAAGCTTCGCAACGCATGCATCCGTATGCCGCACCGCTCGAATCGTCGCGTCTGGCGGGTTTGCCCGCCACGCTGATTGCCACCGCGCAAAACGACGTGCTGCACGTCGAAGCGGAGAAATATGCCGGCAACCTGATAGGGGCAGGTGTGCTGACCCAGGTGGTGCGCTATCCGAGCGTTTCGCATGCCGCGCTGGCTGACCATCCCGCCGCGTTGCAGGAGGCGGTGCGCTTCTTTCAGTGGCGTTTCGATGCGCGCGCCCACCGGTAAACCCATTTCCAATCCAACTAACTAACAAAACTCGGGAGCTGTTCATGTCTATTTTCTCTACTAAGCGCCATCGTCTGTCGCTAGCCGTTCTGACTGTTGTCGTGATTGCCGGGCTCGGCACGTTCGGCGCGATTCGCGTCGACGCGAGTGCGCCCGCCCAGGCCGCGCCGACCATCGTGCCGGAAGTGGACGTGGCGGCGGTGATCCAGAAGACCATCACCGACTGGCAAACCTATTCGGGGCGCCTCGAAGCGGTCGAGAAGGTCGCGGTGCGTCCGCAGGTCTCGGGCACGATCGTGTCGGTGAATTTCAAGGACGGCGCGCTCGTGAAGAAGGGCGACACGCTGTTCGTGATCGATCCGCGTCCGTACCAGGCTGAAGTGGACCGCGCTGCCGCGCAACTGGCCGCAGCGCAAGCGCAAGCGGGCTATACGCAAAGCGACTGGGAGCGTGCGCAACGCCTGATCGGCGATAACGCCATCGCCAAGCGCGACTACGACGAGAAGCAGAACGCCGCGCGCGGCGCGAGTGCGAACGTCAAGGCCGCGCAGGCAGCGCTCGAAACCGCGCAGATCAACCTTGGCTACACGAAGGTTGTCGCGCCAGTGGCGGGTCGCGTTTCGCGCGCTGAAATCACCGTGGGCAACGTGGTCTCTGCTGGTGCAGGCTCGCCGGCGCTGACGACGCTGGTGTCGGTGTCGCCGATCTATGCCTCGTTCGATGCGGATGAGCAGACCTATCTGCAATACATCGGCCGCGAGAAGGACGGCACCAAGGTGCCGGTCCAACTCGGGCTCGCCGATGAGTCGGGTTATTCGCGCACCGGTGTGATCGATTCGGTCGACAACCAGCTCGATACCTCGTCCGGCACGATTCGCGTGCGTGCGCGCTTCGACAATCAGGACGGCACGCTGATTCCGGGTCTCTATGCCCGTATCAAGGTAAGCGGCAGCGCGCCGCATCCGGCGCTGCTGATCGACGATGCCGCGGTCGGCACCGATCAGGACAAGAAGTTTGTGTTCGTGGTCGACAAGAGCGATCAGGTGGTTTACCGCGAGGTGCAGATCGGCGCGATGCAGGGCAATTTGCGCGTCGTCAAATCAGGCCTGCAGAACGGTGACCGGATCGTCGTCAACGGTACGCAGCGTGTACGTCCGGGCGAGACGGTGCGTGCTCACGCCGTGCCGATGAACGGCGACGACGATGCGGACAGCGCGTCGGTGGCACAGACGCAGGGGCGTGCGAAAACGCAGAAGAACTCGTGAGCCCAGTGCTTAACGGTTGCTTCTTGCGCGCCGCTTCCCAGCGCTTCAATTTCAAGAGCCTCTCATGAACATATCCAAATTCTTCATCGACCGGCCGATCTTTGCGGGCGTGCTATCGGTCCTGATCCTGCTGGCGGGCGTCATTTCGCTCTTCAAGCTGCCGATCTCCGAGTACCCCGAAGTCGTGCCGCCCTCGGTGGTGGTGCATGCGCAGTATCCGGGCGCAAACCCGAAGGTGATCGCCGAAGCGGTCGCTTCGCCTCTCGAAGAGCAGATCAACGGCGTCGAAAACATGCTGTATATGCAGTCGCAAGCGAATAGCGACGGCAATCTGACGCTGACGGTGACGTTCAAGCTCGGCACCAATCCGGACCTCGCGACGCAACTCGTGCAGAACCGCGTCAACCAGGCGCTGCCGCGTCTGCCGGAAGACGTGCAGCGTCTCGGCGTCACGACCATCAAAAGCTCGCCGACGCTGACGATGGTGGTCCACCTGATCTCGCCGAACAACCAGTACGACATGACGTACCTGCGCAACTACGCGGTGCTCAACGTCAAGGACCGGTTGGAGCGGATTCAGGGCGTGGGCGAAGTGCAGTTGTGGGGCTCGGGCGACTACGCGATGCGCGTGTGGCTCGATCCGCAAAAGGTGGCGCAGCGCGGCCTGACGGCAACTGACGTGGTCAACGCGATCCGCGAGCAGAACATCCAGGTGGCAGCGGGCGTGGTGGGTGGTTCGCCGTCGGTGCCGGGCACACAATTGCAGTTGTCGGTGAATGCGCGTGGCCGTCTGCAGACCACGGGTGAGTTTGGCGACATCGTCGTCAAGACCGCGCCGGATGGTGGCGTGACCTATCTGCGCGACGTCGCGCGTATCGAACTCGCAGCGTCGGAATACGGCCTGCGTTCGCTGCTGGACAACAAGTCGGCGGTGGCGCTCGCAATCAACCAGGCACCGGGCGCAAACTCGCTCGCGATCTCGGACCAGGTTCGCGCGGAGATGAAGGAACTGAAGGAAGACATGCCGGCGGGTGTGGACTACAAGATTGTCTATGACCCGACGCAGTTCGTTCGCTCCAGTATCGAGGCGGTGATTCACACGCTGCTCGAAGCGATTGCGCTGGTGGTGATCGTCGTGATCGTGTTCCTGCAAACGTGGCGCGCGTCGATCATCCCGTTGATCGCCGTGCCGGTGTCGATCGTTGGTACGTTCTCCTTGCTGCTCGCGTTCGGCTTCTCGATCAATGCACTGTCGCTGTTCGGGATGGTGCTGGCAATCGGGATTGTGGTCGACGATGCGATCGTGGTCGTGGAAAACGTCGAACGGAACATCGAAAGCGGGCTCAGTGCACGTGATGCGACGTATAAGGCCATGCAGGAAGTGAGCGGGCCGATTATCGCCATTGCGCTGACGCTGGTCGCCGTGTTCGTGCCGCTCGCGTTCATGACGGGTCTTACGGGCCAGTTCTACAAGCAGTTCGCAATGACCATTGCGATCTCGACGGTGATCTCCGCCTTCAACTCGTTGACGCTGTCGCCGGCTCTGTCTGCCATGCTGCTGCGCAGCCATGGCGAGAAGCCGGACTTCCTGACGCGTGTGATGAACCGTCTGCTGGGCCGCTTTTTCAAGGGCTTCAACAAGGTGTTTCATCGCGGTTCGACCGCATACGGTAGTGGCGTAAAGGGTGTGCTGCGCCGCAAGGGCGGCATGCTGGCGATCTACGCGATCCTGCTGGGCGCGACGGTGTTGATCACGCGTATCGTGCCGGGCGGCTTCGTGCCGGCGCAGGACAAGGAATACCTGATCGCGTTTGCGCAGTTGCCGAACGGTGCCTCGCTCGACCGCACCGAGAAAGTGATCCGCGATATGAGCGCGATTGCCCTGAAACAACCGGGTGTCGAAAGCGCGGTGGCCTTCCCGGGTCTGTCGGTGAATGGCTTCACCAATAGCTCGAGCGCCGGCATTGTGTTCGTCACGCTCAAGCCGTTCAAGGATCGCGGCAACAAGGCGCTTTCCGCCGGTGCGATTGCAGGTGCATTGAACCAGCAGTATGGCGCGATCAAGGATTCGTTCGTGGCCGTGTTCCCGCCGCCGCCGGTGTTGGGTCTCGGTACGCTGGGCGGCTTCAAGATGCAGCTGGAGGATCACGGTGCGCTCGGTTATGCCGAGTTGAACAAGGCAACGGAAGCGTTCATCAAGAAGGCAGCGACGACGCCCGAACTGGGGCCGACGTTCTCGAGCTATCAGATCAACGTGCCGCAGCTGAACGTAGATCTGGACCGCGTCAAGGCCAAGCAACTCGGTGTGCCGGTGACGGATGTGTTCGATACGATGCAGATCTATATGGGCTCGTTGTATGTGAACGACTTCAACCGCTTTGGCCGTGTGTACCAGGTGCGGGTGCAGGCCGACGCGCCGTTCCGTCAGCGTGCTGAAGACATCGGGCAACTGAAGACGCGCAATAGCGCTGGCGAAATGGTGCCGCTGTCGTCGCTGGTGACGGTGACGCCGACCTTCGGTCCGGAAATGGTGGTGCGCTACAACGGCTATACGGCTGCCGACATCAACGGTGGACCGGCACCGGGTTTCTCGTCGGGCCAGGCACAGGCCGCGGCGGAACGCGTGGCGGCTGAAACCTTGCCGCGTGGCGTGAAGCTCGAATGGACCGACCTGACGTATCAGCAGATCATCGCCGGCAATGCGGGCATGTGGGTGTTTCCGATCAGCGTGCTGCTGGTGTTCCTGGTGCTGGCTGCGCTCTATGAAAGCCTGACGCTGCCGCTCGCGGTGATCCTGATCGTGCCGATGAGCTTGCTGTCTGCGTTGACCGGGGTCTGGCTCACGCACGGTGATAACAACATCTTCACGCAGATCGGCTTGATGGTGCTGGTGGGATTGGCCTCGAAGAACGCGATTCTGATCGTCGAGTTCGCTCGCGAACTTGAACACGACGGACATTCGCCGCTGTCGGCGGCCATCGAAGCGAGCCGCATGCGCTTGCGCCCGATCCTGATGACGTCGATCGCTTTCATCATGGGTGTGGTGCCGCTGGTGCTGTCGAGCGGGGCGGGCTCGGAGATGCGTCACGCGATGGGGATCGCGGTGTTCTTCGGCATGCTGGGTGTGACGCTGTTCGGTCTGATGCTGACCCCTGTGTTCTATGTGGTGCTGCGTACGCTTGCTGGCGGCAAGATTCACGTCGCGCAAAAAGACTCGCCGCACTACGCGTTGCCGGTCACGGACGCTTGAGGAGAAAAACAATGAAACGGTTTGAATCATTACCTGGGTGGGGCCGGGCGGCAGCCAGCGCTTTGCTGATGGCACTGCTCGCGGCCTGCTCGGTGGAGCCGACCTATAAGCGTCCGGACGTCGACACGTCGGCGGCGTTCAAGGAAGCGCCGGTGATCTCGGCGCAGGACGCGGGCACGTGGAAGCCCGCTCAGCCAGCGGATGACGCGCATCGCGGCGAATGGTGGCGCATCTTTGGCGACCCGACGTTGAACGATCTGGAACAGCAAGCTGCAGCGGCCAACCAGGATCTGAAGGCAGCGGCGGCACGCGTGCAGCAGTCGCGGGCGTCGTTGCAGGCGGCACGTTCCGACTGGTTCCCGAAGCTCGATGCGGGTTTTGGCCCGACGCGCGAAACCTTGTCGTCGGCCTCGCAGTTCCTGCCGCAGAGCAGTGGTCCGGAAACCACGACGCTGTGGCGCGCACAGGGCACCGTGTCGTACGAAACGGATCTGTTCGGGCGGGTCGGTTCGAATGTGAATGCGAGCCAGGCGGATTCGCAGCAGAGCGAAGCATTGTTCCGTTCGGTGCAGCTTGCACTGCAGGCGGATGTTGCTCAGAACTACTTCCAGTTGCGCGAGCTCGATACGGATCAAGACCTGTATCGTCAGACGGTTGCGTTGCGTGAAAACACGCTCAAGCTGATCCAGCGACGTTTCAACGAAGGCGATATCAGCGAACTGGATCTGGCGCAGGCGCGCAACGAACTGGCGAGCGCCCGAGCGGATGCAGTGGGTGTAGCGCGTCAACGCGCTGCGTCCGAGCATAGCCTCGCGATCCTCCTCGGCAAGGCGCCGGCGAACTTCTCGTTCCCGGAAACGCCACTCGCGCCGGTGACGGCGCGCGTGCCGCCGGGGCTGCCGTCGGCGTTGCTGGAACGCCGTCCGGACGTGGCGGCAGCCGAGCGCGCGATGGCAGCGGCCAATGCGCGAGTCGGGCTGGCGAAGTCGGCATTCTTCCCGAAGCTCGATATCACCGGTGCGGCGGGGTTTGAATCGGCCACATTGGGCGACCTGTTCATGTGGTCGAGCCGCACATTCCTGCTCGGGCCGTTTGCCGGTACTGCTTTGACGCTGCCGCTATTTGATGGCGGTCGTCGCAAGGCAAATCTGGCCCAGGCGCGCGGCAAGTACGACGAAGATGTGGCGCAGTATCGTCAGCAAGTGCTGGTGGCGTTCAAGGAAGTCGAAGACAACCTCTCCGATCTGCGACTGCTCGATGACCAGATAGAGGCTCAGGACGACGCGGTGAACGCCTCGCAACGTGCTTCGCATCTGTCGCAGACGCAGTATCAGGAAGGGCAGGTGAGCTATCTGGATGTGATCGATAGTGAGCGGCAAGTGTTGCAGACGCAGTTGCAGGCGAGCCATCTGGAAGGTACGCAGGCGGTGTCGACGGTCAATCTGATTCGCGCGCTTGGCGGTGGATGGGGTGATGCGCCGGCCTCGGATGCGCCCGTGGCGGCTGCACCGACGGCGGCTTCTGCGGCTACGGGTGCCGTTACTACTGCGGCTGCTGCTGTGAAGGATGCGCAGCAGCAGGTGGCGAAACAGTGAGCTGATGGGCAGTAGATAGTTGAGCGGCAAGGGGCGGCCAACAGGCTGCGCTCCTTGCCGCATTTCGTTGTGCATTTCCCCGCGTCCACGACCTCCGCGTTTGGCGTACCGTTGCCCCGTTCATCCCTGTCCTGCGTGCGGCATCGCTGCGTGTCACGGGGGCATATCGCTTTTCTCACTTTCCTTTCCAAAATCCGTTTGTAGACCGCTGGTTTTCAGCGGTCTATCATTGTCCGCTTGTCATCTGGAGACTCCATGAACGAACCGGGCCATCCAGCGTCGTTCGACCGGCAAGCGTCATCGGCGCTTGGCGATCTGACCAGCCTGCTCGACGCGCTGCGCGCCACCGCAGCCGAGCGCGATCGCGACGGCGGCCATGCCGCGCAGGAAAAACAGTGGATCGCGGATGCGGGCCTGCTCACGCTTGCCGTGCCGCGCGAGTTCGGCGGCGCCGGTGTGCCCTGGCCCACGATCTACGAAACGATTCGCGCCATTGCTCGTGTAGACAGCGCACTCGCCCACCTGCTTGGCTTCCAGTGCCTGCAAGTGGTGAGCGTCGACGTGTGGGGTAATCAGGCGCAACGGGCCCGTTATCTGCGCGGTACCGTCGAAGCTCGCTGGTGGTGGGGCAACGCCGTCAATCCGCTCGACACCCGACTGGTTGCAACCGCAACCACCGACGGTGGCTTCCGGCTCAACGGTCAAAAAGGTTTTTGCTCCGGCACGCGCGGCTCGCAGATGATGACCGTGTCGGCCCATGACCCGCAAACCGGCAAGCCGATTTTCGCGGTCGTGCCGACCACGCGTGATGGCATCACCGTCAACGAAGACTGGAATCCGATTGGCCAGCGGCAGACCGATAGCGGCACCGTGTCGTTTGCTCAAGTGAAGATCGAAGCGGACGAAGTTCTGCACCGCTCTGAGACCCCGCCCACACCTCACGCCACGTTACGCACGCTTGTCTCGCAACTGGTGTTGACCAACCTGTTCGTCGGCATTGCGCAGGGGGCGCTGGAAGAAGCGCGCCGCTACGTGAACCAGAATGGGCGGCCCTGGATCACTTCGGGGGTCGAGAAAGCGACTGACGACCCGTATCTGATCCAGCGCTTTGGCGAGATGCGTCTGCAGACGGTAAGCGCGGAAGCGTTGACCGAGCGCGCCGCGCAGACGCTCGAGAATGCCTGGCAGAAGGGCGCGGCACTCACAGCCGAAGAACGGGCGCATGTGGCGCTTGCCACCTCGGAAGCGAAGATTCTCGCGCATCGGGCGGCGCTCGATGTCAGCCAGAACCTGTTCGACGCCTGCGGTGCACGCGCCACTCACGCGCCGCTCGCACTGGATCGATTCTGGCGCAACGCCCGCGTCCATACGCTGCACGATCCGCTCGATTACCGCGTGCGCGACGTCGGACGCTACGCGCTTAGTGGAACATTGCCGGACGTTTCTTTGTACACTTGAGGTCGACTGCGGCGCCCGAAGCTGGGCGCCGCTGCTACGTCTACCTCAAGAGGGCACCGGCTTGTTCAATCTACCGACTACCGCTACCGCACCGTTCTGCCCGTCCGAGGTGCAGGGCACGGTCGCCGTCCCGCAGGGCGCGCCCTTATGGAAGCGGATACTGCAGTTCGCGGGCCCTGGTCTGCTGATTTCGATCGGCTACATGGACCCAGGCAACTGGGCCACCGACATCGAAGCCGGCTCACGTTACGGTTATAGCCTGCTGTTCGTGGTGGTGCTGTCGAGTCTCGCGGCAATGGCGCTGCAGTGCCTGAGCATGCGGCTCGGCATAGCGACCGGACAGGATCTCGCGCAACTGTCGCGCAGCCGCTATTCGCCGGCGGTCGCCCGCGTGCAATGGCTGCTTGCCGAAGTCTCGATCATTGCCTGCGACCTCGCCGAAGTCCTCGGCGGCGCGCTCGCGTTTCATTTGCTCTTCAAGTGCTCGCTGACCACCGGCGTGATCTTGACGGCGTTCGATACGCTGATCGTGCTGGGCCTCAAGGGCAAGAATTTCCGCGACCTCGAAGCGATCATTCTCGGGCTGATCGCCACCATCGGCATCGGCTACATCGTGCAACTGGTGCTCGTGCATCCGCACTGGCCGTCCGTGATGGAGGGGCTCGTGCCGTCGTGGCACGCCATCAGCGCGCGCGAGCCGCTCTACCTGTCAATCGGCATCCTTGGCGCGACGGTGATGCCGCACAACCTGTATCTGCATTCGTCGATCGTGCAAACCCGGGCCGTCAAGCGCGATTCGCGCAGCATCGCGTCGGCTATCAACCTGTCGCGTCTCGATACGATCGTCTCGCTGGTGATCGCACTGCTGATTAACGCGGCAATCCTGATTCTCGCGGCGGCCGCGTTCAATGCCACCGGGCACAACCAGGTCACGGAAATCGAGGACGCCTACCGGCTGCTCGCCCCGATCGTCGGCACCGGCTTTGCGGCCGTTCTGTTTGCCATCACGCTGCTCGCGTCCGGACAAAGTTCGACGTTTACCGGCACCGTCGCCGGGCAGGTCATCATGGAAGGCTTTTTAAAGCTGAAGATTCCCTGCTGGCAGCGCCGCTTCATCACCCGTGCCCTGGCGCTGATTCCTGCCTTGATCGGCGTGCAGACGCTGGGCAACGGCGCGGTCGGCACGCTGCTGGTCGCAAGCCAGGTGGTGTTGAGCCTGCAACTGCCATTTGCGCTCTATCCGCTGATCCGCATGACCAACGACCGTTCGCTGATGGGCGAATTCGCGAATCGTCTGCCAACCCGGCTGCTCGCGTGGGCGCTGTTCGTCGTGATTACGGCGGCGAATCTCTGGCTGGTGGTGCAGACGGTGGGCTGGCTGGGCTGAGTGCGCGATTCCGGTGATGGAGCGCGGCGATAGGATAGCGGTGAGGATGAGCATGCGCTACCAGAGGCGGGAACAACCTCTGGCGGTCACAGTGATGCTGCGTGTGAACGGTGCCGCTCGAATGGGCCGGGTGACCGGCATGACGAGCCATGCGAACCGTTAGCAGGGAAGCCCGTGAGAAATGAGCCAACCGGACAACAGTCGGCTCAGGCGGCTTCTGCGATCTGCGTAGCTTCGAGCGCTTCTTGCGCTTCCAGCTTGGCCGCGGCGGCGGCCTTCTTGGTCTTGCCGGCGCGCGAGGGCGGCTGGCAGGCACCACATACGACGTTGTGCTGCAAGTCGTGCTTGTGCGCGACGAACTTGCCGGTGCAGCGGCAGCACGGCGTCAGTTGCAGGATGTCGGCGTCGAAGAAGCGTACCAGCGTCCACGCGCGCGTCAGATCCAGCACCGGTTCCGTGTCGCTGTGCTTGCAGTGTTCCAGATACAGCCGGTAACCCTTCGTCAGCGCGTCCAGATGCGAACAACGCGCTTCCTTCTTGAGGAACAGGTACGTGTTGTAGAACAGCGATGCGTGGATGTTGGCCAGCCACGTCATGTACCAGTCCGCCGAGAACGGCAACATGCCCTTGGGCGGCGAAACGCCCTTCACCTCGCGATAGAGGCGAATCATGCGGTCGCGCGACAGCGTCAATTCGCTCTCGAGCACCTGCATGCGCGCACCGAGCTCGATCAGCGCGATGGCGCGAAATACTTCCTGTGCGTCTTCCGTCAGGCTTCGCTTGAGCATCGCAGTCACCTCGTTAAGCGAATTGCTCTGCTGGCTGGCCTGCAAGCAGGATAGCCGCATGGGTCGGCGACACTTCAGCGTGCTTGGTCGTTTGCGTCAACGCCGACAACATGGCGTGGTCGTTGAAACGGAAAAAGCACAGAAGCTGATCGGAAGAGGCCAGTTTGACGATTTGCGCGAGCGACAGCCCGGCAAGCAAATCGGCCAATTCCGACGACAGGCCCAAGCGGAACATTCCGACAGGCTTGTCCTCGCGCAACATACGTTGTGCGAGCATGATGTAAGACAAATTGATCTCGCGGATAGATTCCCGCGTCTCGCTGCTACGGTCCATTTTTTCTGTTTCCGAAGCCCCGAATTGCTATGTCGGCTTTTTTGCGCCGTTATGCTTTTTGTGCCTAGCCGGACACTGATGACCTCCGGCTACATTCACTTCTTGATACCGGTCCTGACTCTTTGATACAAGGTGTTACAACTCGTAACACCTTGGAAGCAATTGTATGAAGTGGATTTCAGGAAATCAATACCTTCTCAAAAAAATATCTCACAAAAATACAACATTTTCCGGTAACTCTTTCATGGTCCCGTAATACGAGCTTCGTCGCCGGCTCCCGGGCGTGCGCGAATGCCGCCCCAGAGGCTTCCGGCCTAGCGGAGCGGCCTTCTGGAGAATGATCTGAGGAAATTGCTTTGATCGCCCTGTGATTACCCTAATAGGCAAATCAAATGGAAAGCTAAAAGAAAGGATTGGGAATTTTCAGTAACAAATACTGCCCGCCATAAGACTTAGGAAACAAATGAGGATGTAACACATTGGTGCAGCCCCAGTTACAAACTCCGGGGCGTTTGTAACGTCATACGTTTGAGCAGCTTCCACCCTTCGTTCGGTTGGTCGAGGAGGCCGCGGCCCATGGCGCATATAGGGGCTGATGACGTGTTTGCGCGACGTGTTTGCCTCGGGCGATATGAGGTTCCTTACGACGCGGCCAAGCTGCCTGACACAAGGATCCTGCTAGAGGGGTGGATATGACAACTTGATACTGGACGGCCGTCACAGCGGGCACGGCAGACGCAGTTGTCAGATGAACCGTGCCATCAGGTCCGCATCATTGAACGCCCCGTCAACGCATAGCCCCTCGATTTCCCGTCCATAGCAACGAAAGCCGGCGGATTCATAGAGATGGCGTGCCGCGTCGTTTTTGCTGGCGACGACCAGCTGGATCTGCCGCAGGCCAGCCACGCGTTCGGCGCGCGCCAGCAGTTCGGTGAGCAGCGCTCGTCCCACGCCGCGACCGGCAGCTTCGGGCGCGACGTACATGCCGACTACCGACGCCTTGTGCCGTTCCTTGAGCCGCTGGTTTCGCGCGAGTCCCACCGCGCCGATCAGCGGTTGATCCGCTGCCGCGAACGCCCCGAGCACGAAATCGCCTTCAGCCGCCTGGGCGCCTTGCAGCTTTGCGTCGTATTGCTCCGGGCCTTTCTGGAGTGCTTCCTGATGGCTCTGACTGAACGACTCGGGATGCGCCAGCAGGGCGCGCAGACGTAACTGGAAGAAAGCGTCACGATCGGCCGGGTTGAGTTGCCGGATCAGCGGGGCGCGCTCCATGGGGTGTCTCCGTACACAGGGGTTGGGGACTTCGCATCGTAACCGAGTGGTCGGGCTGCGACGCGTGGGCCGTTGGTTACCTATCAAGTACCCGTTTCACCCGTTTTCGTTTGCAGCTTGTGCGGCCTGGTCTTCGGCGTAAGCGCGAAGTGCTGCGGAGGTTTGCGGATCGGCGGGGAAGAACGCCTCGATTGCGAGTTCGGAGAGGGTGACGTCGACGGGCGTGCCGAATACGGTCGTCGTGCTGAAGAACGACAGTACGCCGAGCGGCGTACGAAGACGCAGCGGCACGGCGATCTGGCTGAGGACGGCGTTGCTGTCTTCCTCCGGGCTTTGGGCGCCAGGGGGCGTAGGATAGCCAGCCAGCTCGTCGCGCAGCGCAGCGAGCGTATCGTCGGCGCTGACCTCGACCTGCCGTTGCAGCCGCGCCAGCACATGCGCGCGCCACGCATGCCAGTTGACGATGGACGACGCAATGCCCTCCGGATGCAGGCTCAGGCGCAGCGCGTTGACCGGCGCTTCCAGCAACGCCGCGCTCGCTGCGCCGACCAACGGTGCGAGCGCACGATTGGCGGCGACGATCGTCCAATGCCGGTCGATCGCCAAGGCCGGATAGGGCTCGTGACCCTTCAATACCAGTTCCACCGCTTCGCGAGCGGCGCTCAGTTGCGGATCGGTCAACGGCCGCTCGCGAAACAGCGGCGCGTAGCCGGCCGCGACCAGCAGCGTGTTGCGGGCGCGCAGCGGCACTTCGAGACGCTCGGCGAGGTGCATCACCATTTCGCGGCTCGGTAGCGCGCGGCCCGATTCGACGAAGCTCAGATGGCGGGTCGAGATGTCGGCTTCCGTCGCTAGTAACAACTGGCTCATCCGGCGCCGCTGCCGCCATTCGCGCAGCAATTCGCCGACGGTGCGGCTGGCCGACGGAATGCCCGGCGGGACGGCTTGGGGTAGGGAGAGGGTGCTCATGAAGGGATCATAGCCAACGCTGGTTGGGAATCCATTACCTGGGAGGTTATGGAGGGAGCGAATGAATGAAGGCTCTCTCCAACGGCGAGCCTTCAAGTGTCGCCCTTTGGCAACCCGCTTTGCCCGGCGTCCTGGCGTCAGTGATGTGCCAACGCTTCCAATGCAGCCCGCGCGAGAAAACCACTTCTGGTTTCGTGGCGCGCTTCGACGTAGGCATCGATCTTATGCAACACAAAGCGGGGCAGACTAATGTTGATTCTCTCGGGCTTTGAATCGAGCTTCGACAAATCGACACTCACCAAGGCCCAGATTGCCCCCGCATACTCGGGCTGTCCGGCCAGTTCTTCCACCGTAGAGCAGGTGAAACCGACCTCTTCACCGAGTTCTATCAGGGTTGAAACATGGCCCACAATCGCTTCTTTTGCATTTCTGATCGCTTCATCGATGGTGTCGCCCCAGGAGTGCACGCCCGGAATATCCGGCACGATCACCCCATAGACGCTCCCATCATCCTTATGGACTACGATGGGAAATTCCATATGCGTTCCTTTGTTGTCAAACTTCTCCGATATCCCGAAGGCAAAAACCGCCGGTCAGTCAAGACCAGCGGCTTTCAGGATGCTCTTTGTTGTCCCGATTGGCAGATCCTTTTCTTCCACCCCTCCGCCCCAATTCCATTACCTCCCCAGTAATCGACTCACAACGCTCCATCGCCGATTCTTCACTCCGAGCCCGCAGCAAACACACGGTTTGCCGAGCGTAGCGCTCACCCAAGTGATTGAAGGAATCTGTGATGAACGCCCATACCGACCTGATCGACCGCTATTTCGCCGCGTGGAACGAAACCGACACAGCGAGCCGTCGTGAACTGATCGCCGCCACCTGGAGCACAGACGCCGCGTATCTCGACCCGTTGCTCGCAGGCGACGGGCACGACGGGATCGACGCGATGATCCGCGCCGTCCACGAACGGTTCCCCCGCCACACCTTCCGCCGCACGACCGATGTGGACGGCTTCGCTAACCGCCTGCGTTTTTCGTGGGAACTGGCATCGCCCGACGGCGCGCCGATCGTCAAGGGGTCGGATTTCGGTGTCGTCGATACGAGCGGGCGCCTGCAGGCCGTGACCGGCTTCCTCGATGCCATGCCGGGCGCTGCCTGACACCCACTCCCACCACCTGAGGCCGCCGGCCTCCCCGCCGTCAAGGAGACGATCATGCACGAGCCCCGTGCCGCTGGTTTTACCGTGTCGCTCGCTTTCGCACGGGTGTTCAGCGCCTTCGACGCAGCCAGCACCGCCATTGCCGGTTTCGCACTGTTGGCCGGCACGCGGGCATTCACCTTCACCGCGCTGCTTGCGTGGCGTGAGCCCGTGCTGGGCGGCGCGGGGCTCGTGCTGCTCGGGTTAGTGGGCTGGCTGCGCTGGTGCTGCCGCAACAGCAGTTGGGCAGGCGGGCCGCGGTCAGGTCAACGCTGTCCTGATGCTGATGCCGCATAGCGAAGTCGTGGAGGAACAACTGCTCAGCGATCCAGTAGTCGGGGCGCCCTTACTTAGTAGCTCCTACCTGCTGGAGTTCAGGCCGCTGGCGTCGCTAACCGGGTTGTTGCGAACATCGAATAGGACTATTGTGCTCGCGAAGGGTCTGCGTGGCCGGACGCAGGGGCACACCCTCGATCTGCAATCGCGTGCATTCGCGAAGCAGCTCATCCCGGCAGGCGGTGCATACTCTGCTGGCGAATCGGCATCTCAGCTTTCTGGTGCCGCTTCGCAAGGCTGACTGACAAAACGATCATAAAACAGAGGGGAACCTCATGATACGGGGAAGTGTAGTGATGTTGACTGCCGTAGCGCTTCTTGTGCTCGGCGGCTGCGGGAACAAGGATGGCGACGAATTCGTCGGCAAATGGCACAGCACCAAGACCAGCCAGAGCGTCGAAATCACGAGGAACGACGACGGGTTTATCATCGCCAATACCACGGGCGGCGGCATGAAGGGAGCGGTGATTGCAGCCGCTTACCGGAACGGCGCGCTGGAGGTCAACACAGGCGGCGGGACGGAAAGCATTGCCTATGACAGGCAACACGACCTGATCGTACTGCCGACCATGGCGGGAGCCACGCCGTTCAGTCGGGCGAAGTGAGATTTTGCGGCCGGCGGTGGCTTTGCGAGGCACCTGCTAACATGCGAGTCTCCGGGCTTGGATCTTGGGACCATGGATCTGGCCGTGCAGCTCCGCCGTTACCGTTGAATTCGCCATGTCGCTGATTAGCCTGCTTGATCCGTGGGAGCCGTCGTTTACGCTCGTTGCTGTTTTCGTTGCCGTTGCGGTGCTGTTCGCGCGCGGTTCGCGCCGCATCCGCATCAGCGTTGTCCGGCAGGTGGCATTCTGGATCGGCCTCGGGCTGTTCTACATCGCGCTCCACACCCGGCTCGATTACTACGCCGAGCACCAATTCTTCGTCCATCGGCTCCAGCATCTGGTGCTGCACCATCTTGCGCCACTGATCCTGATGGCCGCCTATCCTGGCAGTGTGTTGCGCGCCGGTCTGCCGTTGCGCTGGCGCATCGTGCTGCGGCGCTGGCAACACACGAGGCCCGCACGGATCGTCGCGGCCGTCGTGCTGAACCCGGCTTTTATCTCGGTGGCCTTCGTCGTGTCGGTGGTCTTCTGGCTGATCCCGTCCGTCCAGTTCGTGGCGATGCTCGACTGGCGCATTTACACGTTCATGAACTGGTCGGTGGCGATAAGCGGGCTGTTGTACTGGTGGATGCTGCTTGACCACCGTCCCTGTCCGCCGAGCCGTACCCGGCCGGGCCTGCGGGTGCTCTCGCCGGTGATCACGATGACGCCGCAGATTCTGGTGGGCGCCGTCATCACCTTTTCCTCGCAAGATCTCTATCCGATCTTCACGTTATGCGGCCGTGCGTTCACCTCGGTGCCGCCCGCACTGGATCAAAGCCTCGGGGGCCTGATCATGTGGGTCCCGGCGGGCGTACTAGAAGCGATCGGCGCCATGATGGCGTTGCGCCACTTAATGCGCCTGTCCACCTTGCCGTCCCGTGTTCCGCCAAAGGCGAGACGGGGCGCTGCGCGGGGCGACGCCGGCACGCCCGCGGCCAAGGCCGCAAGTTAGCGGGCGAGCCGTCGTTTCGCCGGTCGAAGGGTGTCCTCGAGGACGGTCACACCTTCGCCAGCGCATGCCCATCCACACGGAAGATCGCTACGGCGTGCTTTAACGGTCGCTTGGTTGTGAGTAGCGAGAAGCGATTTTTATGTCTGGCGCTGCGCATCATACAAACTGAAAAAGCGCCGCGGGTGTATCGATGAGCACGGCGCGCAACTGATCCGGCTGGTTCACGAAGGCTTCCAGATGGTCGCGGGTTAGGCGTGCGTTTTGCACGTCTTCGAATTGCGTATGCGGCCAGTCCGTACCCCACACCAGACGCTCGACGCCAAATTCGCGCAGCAGCTCAGGCCAGGCACGGGCGGCTACCGCCAGCGCCGCGTCCGGATCATGCCGGTCTGGACTCACGCGATAGGCCCCCGACACCTTCACCCACACACGCCGGGTGGCGCCTAGCGAGAGCAGGCTGGCGAAGCCAGGATCGCCGACGCCAAGTGCCGGATCGAAGCGCCCAAAGTGATCGATGACGATGCGCACGCCGCTATTGAGCAAGGCAGGTGCGATTTCAGGGAGACGGTGTGCCTCGATCTGTACTTCGAGATGCCAGTTGAGCTCCACCATGCGCGCGAGAAACGCCGCCCAGACCGGATCGCCAAAGTCAGGTGATGCCGCGCCGATCAGGTTGGCGCGCACGCCGACCACACCGCGCGCATGCCACGCGTCGATTTGCCCGATATCGCGTGCGGGATCCACGACGACGATGCCACGTAATTGCGCGGGATACGCATCGAGACAGGACAACAGAAAGCCATTGTCGGTGCCGAGGAAACTCGGCTGCACCAGAACGCCATGCGATAGGCCGAGGCTCGCGAGCATCGCGCGATAGTCGTCGAGCGTCGCTTCATAGGAGGGCGCATAGCGCCGTCCAGCCGCAAGCGAAAGGCCGTGCACGAAGACGTGCGCATGGCTGTCGATGCCCGTGATCGGCAGTGCTGTACGGAGGGCGGGCGTACCGTTGGAGAGAGTCATTCGTCGACGTCAGGCTGCGGGTTCTTCATCAAGTGTACGAACGCGGGTTTCCGGCAGCATCATGATCGAAGCGGCGACGATCGCATAGGCGATGGCCGCGGAGATCCCAATCGCAAAGCCCAGCGAGAACTGGGTCGCAAGATGCCCAACCAGCACCGGGAAGCCCGCGGAGACCACCCGTCCGAAGTTGTAGCAAAAGCCCACACCCGTGCCGCGTGTGCCGCGTGGATAGAGTTCGTTGAAGAGGGCGCCCATGCTCGCCGGAATGCCGGCGGCGAAGAAGCCGAGTGGAAAGCCTAGCGCGAGCATGGCGTGGTTCGACATCGGCAGGAAGACGTACAGGATCACCGTCGCCACGCAAAACACCGAGAACAGCAGGATGGTCTGCCGGCGTCCGATCGCGTCGAGCAGGACCGATGCTGCAAGGCAGCCGCAGAAAAATGCGAGGATGATCACCGCCAGATAGCCGCCGGTGCCGAGTACGGACAAGTGTCGTTCCGTCTTCAGAAAGGTCGGCAACCAGGTGGTCAGCGCGGAATAGCCGCCGTGTGCGCCGACGCCGAGCAGACCGCCGATCAGCGTCATGCGCAGTACGTCGGGTGCGAAGATGGACAGGAGCGGCACGCGCTCTACGGTGCTCGTATTGCCGTCCTTCCTGGTCTTCGATGCAGGAACTTCGGGTTCCTTAATATTGCGCCGGATGTAGATGACGAGCAGTGCGGGCACGATGCCGACCGCGAACATCACGCGCCAACCCATCGCCGGCGGCAGGAACGAGAACACAGCGGCATAGAGCAGTACGGCTGCGGCCCAGCCTATTGCCCACGCGCTTTGCACGGCGCCCATGGCCTTGCCACGATGCTGGTTGCGGATCGTCTCGGCCATCAGGACGGCGCCCGCCGCCCATTCGCCGCCGAAGCCAAAACCTTGCAAGGCCTTAAGGACTATGAATTCAGGAAAGTTCTGCGCGAAGGCCGACAACAGCGTGAAGACGGAAAACCACGCAACGGTAATCTGCAGGGTACGCACGCGGCCGAAGCGATCCGCGGCCGCGCCGCAAATCCAGCCGCCTAGCGCCGATGCAATCAGCGTCACGCCGCTTACGAGGCCCGCTTGCGTTTTGCTGATGCCCCATTCGGCGATGATCGCCGGAATCACGAGGCTGAACATCTGCACGTCGAGCGCATCGAGCGCCCAGCCGCCGAAACACGCCCAGAAGGTGCGCCGCTCGTTCTTGGATACTTCGCTATACCAGGAAAACATCTGCACTCCATGCGCCACATACCGGCGCTGCTGCTGGTTAAACCCTGAAAACTGCGCGGCGCGCACGGCGCCATCTGACTGTGTGCCGGCACCGTTGGCCGTCACCGCGCGCCACGATCAGCGCGCAGAGCGCGGCTGCAGCGCTCAGCGAATCTCGACTTCGTATGCGAAGTGTTGGGCGGCGCCACGCGACAGGCGCCATTCGAGCGGAGCTCCGTCGTAGCCGTAGGCGACCCGTTCGATCACCACGATCGGACTATGTTCGGGCACGCCTAGCGCGGCAACGTCTGTTTCGTTGGCGGTTTCGACAGTTAAGCGTTCGTCGGCGCGCGCCACCACAAGGGCGCAGCGCTTCTCGTAGAACGGATACAGCAATGGGCCGAATTCCTCGACAGGGCAATCGGCCAGCGCCGCGAAGGGCTCGTACGGCAGCCAGATCTGTTCGGCCACGATCGGCGTGTCGTCGATCAGACGCAAACGGGCCAGCCGGATCGCTTTGGTGCCTGGTTTCAGACTGAAGCGGGCAATCACCGCCTTGGGCGCTTTCGTGACCACACGCTCGAGAATGCGGCTCTCGGGGACGCGGCGCTCGCCCGTGGCCGACTGAAAGCGGAAGAAGCGGAACAGCGAGCGGTCGAACGTCGCGCGGCGCACGAATGTGCCACGACCCTGGAAGCGTTCGACGAGGCCCTCGCGCTCCAGCAGGTCGACCGCCTTGCGAACCGTGCCCACGGCAAGGTCATACGCTAGCGCCAGTTCCTGTTCCGTTGGCAGCGGATCATGCGGCTGCCATTCGAGTGCAGCGATACGCGCGGCGAGCTGGTCGCGCAGACGGTGATAGCGGGGAATGCGGTCGTCCACGATTTGATTGGGTGCGAAGCCGTAGTGAATTCATATATATGATTGTATGAATTCGCTGCGATGGGGATCGGGGTTTTCCCTTGGAGAAAGGTATGATTCCGGATAACGTCAACTGAGTAAGGGAATGCTGTGCTTGCAGAACGATGCGATGTTGCAGTGGTGGGTTTGGGTGCGATGGGCGCGGCAACGCTTTACCAACTCGCGAAAGCTGGGGTGAAAGCGGTGGGTATAGACCGGTTCGCCCCGCCGCACGATCAAGGATCGAGTCACGGCGATACCCGTATCACGCGGTTGGCGGTTGGCGAGGGGGCCGCTTACGTGCCGCTGGTGCGCAGGTCCCATCAGATCTGGCGCGAGCTGGAAGCGCAGAGCGGTGAAGCGTTGTTCGAACAATGCGGTGTTCTCGTCATGAGGTCGAGCGAGACCACGGCATCGCATCATGGCGCGGCTGATTTCGTCGCGCAGACCATCGAGCTGGGGCGTACCTATGGCATTGACCACGAAATTCTGACGTCGTCGCAGATCCGCGCGCGCTTCCCTCAATTCGGGCCGATCTGCGATGGCGCGGTGGGATACTTCGAACCCGAAGGGGGCTTTGTGCGGCCGGAGCAGTGTATCGCTACGCAACTGGCGGCCGCGCAAGCGCTGGGGGCTACGCTGATTACGGGTACCACCGTTTCTGCGGTGGAATCGGATGGCGGTGTGGTTCGGATCAAAGCGGGCGACCGGACGTTGGTCGCCGACAAAGTCATCATCTGTGCCGGGATGTGGTCCGCTAACCTGTTGGGCGAACCGTTTAGCGCCTTGCTAAAGGTCTGCAGGCAAAAGCTGTTCTGGTTCAAGCTTGCCGAGCCAGTGATTTTCCCTGAAGCGTCGCCGAGCTTCATTCTCGTTCACGGACCAGGGGAAGCGGACAGTTGTTATGGCTTTCCGCCTATTCCCGGCGAAGGCAGCATGAAGATCGCGACCGAGCAATATGTGCCCCTGCAGTCGATCGACGCGCTCGATCGCACGGTCTCTGCAGCAGAGGTGGAGGAGATGTATCGAATGCAGGTGGCGGGCAATATCGCCGGCGTGACTTCGGAACTGGTCAAGGCGCGCGTCTGCACCTATACGGTGACCCCCGACCATGGTTTCATCATCGACGATCATCCGACGCTTAACAACGTGACTGTGGTGTCAGCCTGTTCGGGTCATGGTTTCAAGCATTCAGCGGCAATCGGTGAAGCTGTGGCGCAACGGTGCCTGAGCGGGACAAGCCAGATTGACCTGTCCGCGTTTTCGTTAAGCCGCTTTGCGTGAAAGGGCGGGTCTGAAGAGAGTTCCTTCAGCCCGCTTTGTGAAGACGCCCCTCCGCTTCCGCCCACGCATCGTCGACGAGCATGAGCTTGGCGTGGACGTAGACGTAGTGCCGGCCGTCGGCGCGCGTTGGTCCCGCAATCGCGGTGCATTTTCAGCACCGCGCCATATGACCGACAACAAACAAGGAGACAGTTATGAGACTTGCCGTCGTGATCGCTACCGTCTTCGCGCTCTTTGCCGCGCCGGCCTTCGCCGCCAATGTCGGCTTCGAGGAGGTCAAGATAACGAATGGCGAAGACGCGCCGCTGACGGTCGGGATCTGGTATCCGACTGACACGCCAGCGACGCAACACGCTTTGAGCGATTTCACCCAGGTGGTGGCGCCGGGCGCTGCGATCGCAGGCCATGACCTGCCGCTGGTGGTGATGTCGCACGGCGGCGGCGGTTGGTATAGCGGCCATTACGACACGGCACTCGCTCTCGCGCACGCGGGCTTCGTGGCGGCGGCGTTGAGCCATGCGGGTGACACGTACGACGACCAGAGCAGGGTCTTGCAACCATGGGTCCGTACCGCCCAGCTTCGCCGGTTGGTGGACTACATGCTCGGTGAGTGGCCTTCACACGGGCGGCTGGATGCGGAGCGCGTCGGCGCGTTCGGTTTATCCAACGGTGGTTTCACGGTGCTCGTGGCTGCAGGCGGCGTGCCGGATCTTTCGCAGATCGCGCCGTATTGCGAGGCGCACCCGGATCATGATCTGTGCGAGGCCTTAAAGCATGCCGGCGTCGATTTCCATGTCGGCTCGGATGTTCCAGCCGGCGTATGGGTGCACGACCCGCGCATCAAGGCCGTGATCGTTGCCGCGCCGGCGTTCGGCTTCGCCTTCAGCCCTGCGGGACTAAGCGGCGTGCGCGTGCCGGTCCAGCTCTGGCGAGCGGCCGATGATCGCCATCAGCCGAATCCCTACTATGAGGAAGCTGTGCGCGCAGGCCTGCCCCGAACACCGGACTATCACGTGGTTGAGAACGCGGGCCACTACGACTTCCTGCCACCCTGCAGTGCGCTCATATCCCGGAAGAGACCGGACATCTGCTCGAGCTTGCCGGGCTTCGACCGTGCCGCGTTTCATGAACAGTTCAATGCTGACGTGGTGCAGTTTTTCCAGAAGACGCTGCAATAGAAAACGCGCAGCCGTTTATATGCCAGGCTTTCGTTGCGTCTCGAGGCGTGCTACGGCGAATTACGCAGGCAAACAAGCAAGCATGCATGAGGGCATTCACTCCCCACATTGCACATCCTGCTTTGGCACAACGATAATCACCGTGTAGGTGCCCTGATCGAGTTCCACGCGCGCGGTCACGGTTGTTGTGACGCTGTCGCTATCGTCGTACACGCTGACTTGTTCGTGCTGCAGGTCTGTGATCCCGGTACAGCCAGACGCGCGACCTTCATCGGAGATCTCGCATTTGATCGGGTGGTCTGTGATATAGCGAATTCTGTTTCTTTCGGGGAGCGCAAGGTATTCACGAACGCTCTGTGCCGATCCACCCACGCCGGTGACATACCCCGTGTCGCACGACTGTTTGGGCGTGCCGCCGCTGTTGGGTGTCTGGGCTATCGCGGCCGTGCTTGCGGTCGCGATGACCGCCGCGAGTGTCGATGCAAGAAGGTATCTCATGGCGCAAATCACGGTTGTCGGATCGAAGTGCTGGATTGTAGTGGGATTTTGCAGAAGGAGTGTGAAAGCCAGGAGGAGCACGCACACCCACGCCCACCGAAAATCTCATCAATGCCAGACGACAGCCACCGCGATCGCGCCAAACAGACACCACTTTACGACGTAATAGACGGTGCGATTCCAGGCCTTTAGCCGCTTGCCGGCTAACCGCACAGAATAGATATAGCGGAATACGCGATTGAGGCCGCCTGTCCGATCGCCTATTTCATTCGGTGACGCCGCGGCGCGTAGCGGAAAGTTGCCAGTTGCCCGAATCATCACCTGTGCCCAGGCAATTTTCATCGGCCTCTCAACGTCGCAGAAGAGAATACGCAGACTGTTTTTCCAGCGTCTCGATGGCCTTGGCGACCCCTGCACCGTAGGCGGGATCCGCCATCGTGCAGTGCTCGATGTGCAATTTCTGGACCGGCTTCGATACCCCGCTCATGGCCCGCGCCGTGTTGTCGAACAAGGCCTGCTGTTGCGTGGACGTCATCTGGCGGAACAGCGCGCCTGGCTGCGAATAGTAGTCGTCGTCCACCCGGTGGTTCCAGTGATCGGCCGTGCCTTCAAGCGACAACGGAGGTTCGCGGAAGTCGGGTTGTTCCTGCCATTCGCCGCGCGTATTTGGCTCATAGGGTGTCGCGCCGCCCGAGTTGGTGTCGACGCGCATGAGCCCGTCCCGATGATAACTATGGACATACTTCGCGCCGCGCGGAGAATTCACCGGGATCTGATGGAAGTTCACGCTCAGGCGATAGCGCTGCGCGTCCCCGTAGGAGAAGAGGCGACCCTGCAACATCTTGTCGGGTGAAAAACTGATACCCGGCACGACGTTGGCCGGTGCGAACGCTGCCTGCTCGACATCGGCAAAATGGTTCTCAGCATTGCGGTTCAGCTCAACCACACCGACTTCGATGAGCGGGTAGTCGCTTTTCGGCCAGACCTTGGTCAGATCGAATGGGTTGATGTGATAGCTGCCCGCGTCCTTCTCCGGCATGATCTGCACGGACAGGGTCCAGCGCGGGAAGTCTTTGCGCTCGATCGCCTCATAAAGGTCGCGATGATGCGTCTCGCGATCACGGCCAACCAGTGCTTCGGCCTCCGCGTCCGTCAGATTTTCAATGCCTTGCTGCGAGCGAAAATGGAACTTGACCCAATGGCGTTCGTTATTGGCATTGATAAAGCTGAACGTGTGACTTCCGAATCCGTGCATATGACGGAAGGTTTTCGGAATGCCTCGCTCGCTCATGACGATCGTGACCTGGTGCAAAGCTTCCGGAAGCTGCGTCCAGAAGTCCCAGTTGCTTTCTGCGCTGCGCAGACCCGTGCGCGGATCGCGTTTGATTGCGTGGTTCAGGTCGGGGAACTTGAGCGGATCACGCAGGAAAAAGACGGGAGTGTTGTTGCCAACCATGTCCCAATTGCCTTCCTCGGTATAGAACTTGAATGCAAAACCGCGGATGTCGCGTTCCGCGTCCGCTGCGCCACGTTCGCCGGCAACGGTCGAAAAGCGTGCAAACATCTCGGTCTTCTTGCCGATCTCAGAGAAAATCTTGGCTCGCGTGTATTGCGTGATGTCGTGCGTGACGGTGAAGGTCCCGAATGCACCTGATCCCTTCGCGTGCATGCGCCGTTCGGGAATCACTTCGCGATCGAAATGTGCCAGCTTTTCGAGGAACCACACGTCCTCGAGCAGAGCCGGGCCACGTGGTCCGGCGGTCTTGATGTTCTGGTTGTCGACGACGGGAGCGCCGAATACGGTTGTGAGCTTCGCCATGTTAATCAATTCCTTTGATGTCAAAGAGAAAGAGCAGGATAACGAGAAGCGCAAGTGCGATCATGGACTGCGAACATGCGTTTTCTTGCCTAGGATGGTCGGGACGGCCTCGCGTGCTGGAGGATCCGTTCAAGCTGTGCCGGCGTATCCGGCGCTCCCATGCGGCTTGCCGCGCCGATTGCGCTTACGCCGTTCGCATCCTTCGCTTCGGCGTTCGCGCCATGGGCCATGAGGTAGCCTACGATCTCCGTGCGGTTGAACATAGCGGCGATCATCAAGGCGGTACGCCCGTCGGGCGACGCGCCTTCGATGTCGGCGCCATGCGCGAGCAGCAGCTCGATCATGGGCAGATTGCCTTTGAAGGCGGCACCGGCGATCGGTGTTTGACCGTTCTGATTGCGCAGATCGGGATCGGCCTTGTATTGGAGCAACACCCGCACGGTGTCGAGATGGCCGTGATAACTCGCCAGCATGAGCAGGCTGTCACCCTTTGCGTTGCGCAGATTGGGCGCCAAACCATGCTCTAGCAGCTGTTCGAGCGTACTTGTGTCGCCTGAGCGCGCAAGATCAAAAACCTGCGTTGCGAACTCAATCGTCGCGTCATCAAGTTCCGGCCGATCGGCGACGTTTTCACGGTGCGCGGTGTGTTGCATGACGACTCCTATGCCTTGTCTGTGGCTGAACAGCCGCAGGCGGCGTTATGAGCATGGCCGGCCTTGCTGTCGTCCCATGCCGAACCGAGGATGATCTGGCAGAAGTTCAGGCGCTTGTAAGTCGGGTCACGAAGTTCGAGAACATCGGCCTTGACGTTGCCGAACGTGGTTTCAGGCTTCTTGATCGTGCCATGCGCGAACGCGTCGATGATGTCGTTTTTGAACGTCTGCTCGCGCGGATGGGCGGCAACGACCTGGATCCGTTGTTCTTCGCTGAACTCGTTATAGGCGAGCCCGAGCACGTCCATCTCGACACCTGCGGTCACCAGCGCGACAACCGGCTTCATGTGTTCGGGCACGCCTGGCGTCGTATGCAACGCGATGGACGCCCATACCTGCTCGATGTCGTATTCGTTCGCGCCGTATTGCTTAAGGAAGTCGCGCGCTGCGTTTGCACCATCCACTTCGAAGCGGTTGGTCTCGCTGCTGTATGCATCGACGAGCCCCATATCATGGAACATTGCACCGATATACAGCAGCTCCGGATCGTACTTGAGCTTTTTGCGCTCACCGGCCAGCGCACCGAACAGGTACACGCGGCGGGAGTGGTTGTAGAGCAAGTCCGGCTCGGTGTCGCGCACCAGTTCGGTGGCGGCGCGCGCCATGATGCTGTCGGGTATCTTGATGCCGGCGATGGTGGTGGTCATTTGGTATTCCTCAATGATAAAAGATGGGAAGTCGGGTGAAACGTTAGCGAGCGTTGCGACCGGTGGTAACTGAAGCGGACCGGCGGCGACGCCATTCCGTTGTTCAGGTGATGAAGCCAGGTGAAACCGGATCGCTCGCGGGAAACGTCAGCGTTAAATACTCGTCTAGAAGATGTTCCGCCTGCGCATGCGCAGTGTGTTCGGAACACTCCGGAAATGGAGCGCCAAGAAGGGCGCCCGAAGCAGGCGTGGCCGCGTGCAAAGTGTGTTCGACAGGCTGGTTCATGGCGTCCGTCCAAGGTGGTGTTGATGAAGACCAGTATTGGTCAACACCCCTTTGCGGGCAACGACGAAGAGCCGTGCAACACTGCCAGGCGCACGACGTTTTCTGCCGTGGCGGCGGATGCGGATGAACTATCGGGAGGATAGGCCTTTTTTGCAAAGAGAGTCGTCGTGCGGGCCACCGACTCGCGCGGTCTCCAGGTTCAGAGCTCGTCCGCCCGGTCGGACAGATTCCGGAACGACTTGAGGATGTCCGCAAGGCCGCCAGAGAGGCGTTTGTCGCGCCGGACTACCGCCACCAGCTTGCGGTGAAGACGCGGGGACAGGGAGCGAACCACCGTTCTGCTGCCGGAGGCCATATTGCGGACGGCAAGCTCAGGAAGGATCGCGCAGCCGAGCCCGACACCGACCATCGCCTTGGTTGCTTCTACGCTTCCCAGTGACATGACGGGTGTGAGTTTCGTGCCGCTCCTCGCAAACCACTCGTCGGTGATCCGGCGGGTATTGCCGCCAGGTTCGAAAGCGATGACGGGCCGGGTCGAAAGCGCGGCAGCCGTGATGCGGGTGGGCAGTGGCATACCTGCTGGGGCCACAAGCACAAATTCATCGTCCATGACGGGCGTAATGTACAAGCTGCGACTCGATACGGGCATGGTGACGAGCCCGACGTCCAGCAGATTATCTTCGACCGCCTTGACGATTTCCGTGGTATTGCCGGTGGTTACCGCGATTTCGAGGTTGGGAAAGCGTTGGCGCAGAAGCGTCAGGATGGGCGGCAGCAGATAGATGCAGGCAGTGGCACCTGTGCCAATGCGGATACGACCCATGCCTTCTGTTGCGTGGCGGGAAACAGCGCTCATTGCCGAGGTGACGGCGGCGTCAATCGCGGTGGCATGTGCCAGTAGCTCCTCTCCCGCTACGGTCGCCCTGGCGACGCGGCCGACGCGTTCTATCAATACGGCGCCAAGGCTTTTCTCGAGCTGGCGGATCTGCAGGCTCACTGCGGGCTGGGTGAGCTGAAGATGATCGGCGGCAGCAGAAAAACTACCGCGCTCGACGACGGCAACGAAGGTCTTCAGGTAGTCGAGATTCAGGCTCTTCATGGCAAAGAATTTCTTATCGATTGTATAAGATACCAAATCTTCCTTTATGGGAATGAGCAGCGCATCATGTCTGTCGAACCTCGGAGTTAGGCGGCCCATAGCCTCTCTCCGATATCTCGATCAAACATCTGAGGTTAGCGGGGGAGAATCAATGGTTCACAGCGGAATTCGGGTTCGCGATGCGGTGACGGCGGACATGACAGCCGTTCAGGCTATTTATGCGTACCACGTGTTGAACGGCAGCGCCTCATTCGAAGAAACGGCGCCTTCTCCTGACGAGATGGCCGGACGCCGCGACGCGGTGTTGAAGACGGGGCTGCCTTACCTGGTGGCAGAGTTGCAGGGCCGTGTGGTTGGCTATGCGTACGCGACGGCGTATCGGCCCCGTCCGGCGTACCGCTACACCATCGAAGATTCGATCTATGTAGAACATGGCCTTAACGGTCATGGGATCGGGCGGGCGTTGCTTACGGAATTAATCGGCCGGTGCGAGCAGGGGCCATGGCGGCAGATGCTGGCCGTGATAGGCAACAGCGGAAATGAGGCGTCGATTGCAGTGCATGAGCGTGTCGGATTCCAGCGCATCGGAACACTGCGGTCCGTCGGCTTCAAGTTCGGCCAATGGGTGGACACGGTGCTGATGCAGCGGGAATTGGGTAGCGGCTCGGCGAGCATGCCGTCCGTTGTCGGGGCACGTGATGCTGTCGGCCAGGCAGGATAGCGGTAACGGTGCCGCGTGGGCGCCCGCCGTCGTCCAACGCGTGTCATGGGGTACCATCGACTGCTAGCGACCCCGTCGAACATCGCGAAAGGCATTGCGCCTATTTCTGCCGCGACAATTTCGGCTAGTAGTTGTCGACAATCGGCTGCCGCACCCTCAAAAGCGAAAGCCGACTCCGGCCACAATCAAATCGGTATCGCGATCGTAGCGCGTGACTATGCGATTCCACGTCACGCGTATCAACCAGTGCTGGCCGAGCCGATAACTGGCCGATACCGAGACGAGCCCCGAGATGCGACCGTCGCCGGTCCGGTTTTGCGGCAGGTCATCGTTCTGCGTGACCGCGACGTAGGGGCCGACGCCGGCGGACAGTGTCAGGTGGTCATCGAAGAAGGCGCGCGTGGCCCAAAGCTGCGCTGCGATGCCATCCCGGCGCGACTGGATATGGCCGCTTTCATGAATGTATGAAGCGGTCACGTCGACGTACCGCAATAAGCCCCGCCTGTATTCCACGCTTTCGGCGAAGGCCGATTCCGAACCATTGCTGTTCAGGATCGTCTCGCCAAGCATCGCAGTGACTTCGTTTTTTGTGACGTTTGTCGTGCGCGAGATAGGCCGTTGTCGTGGGCCGGGCTCGTCGTTCCCATCCAGTTCGTACCCCACGCCGAATAGCAATGCGGTAGTGTCACGGCCGCCAAACACCTGGGCGTGGTTCAGTTGCATCTGGGCAATCCACCGACGGTCGAAGTACCAGGCCGCGCGCACGCTCCACAATGCGCCCCATCCGTGGGTATTCGAATAGTCTCCACCGGCTTGCGCCGCAGTCGTGTCGAAATAGCGGTACGGTCCGGCGCCGGCCGACAACTCCAGCCGGTCGTTCAAGATGGGCAGGCGTCCCCAGCCTTGCAAGGCTGGGCCGTCGCGATGGTGGCCGGGTAGGTGTCCTTCGTTTACCCAGGAAAAGCTCCATGCTGCGTAGCGCCCGAGGCCCTCGCGATAACCGGCGTCCCATGAATAGGAATTCGCGCTGCTGCTGACCAGAGGGCCGCCGAGAAAAGAGAATTCTTGTGCGTTCGCGGACGGCGGAAAAATAGAAAATCCTCCGATAAGAACGGGTGCCGACAAGAATGCGAAAATCGAAATAGTCTTGTGCACGAGTAATATTGGACGTTCAGTTCGGCTGGGACACAACATGTTGTCGGCGGCGTAGATCGGACGCTGGACGACGATGGGAATCCACTTGCATGGGAGTGGACGCCGTCGTTCCCACCGTGCGGCATAGCGGCGATAGTCACCGTCGATATCCGACTGCCGTTGACTTCGGATCACGTCTTCGTGATGCATCGGTGTCACGACTAGTTTATTTCACACGACGCCAGACCAGACAATAGGACTAAAGTCCAATAGAGGGACTGTTGCTTGTTGTCAGATGTCCGCATCTAGAAAGTTTGAATGCCTCATGCGGGTCGAGTACGGAAGTTCGGCATCGGACCGGGTTTCGTTTCAGGGCTGTTCGACGCCTGCCCATGTCTGCCGCACCAGCGAACTATCAGTCACTCGCGTGGCCCCGTTTTGCTCCGGAGCGGACGTCGAACGTCTAGGCGAGCAGCACCAACGCATCCGCGAGCGACAGCACCGTGGTGCGCGAATCGAATGCGGTGGAGAACAGATGTTCATGCACCACCTGATCCGGGTCGTAACAGCAATCCTTGACCGTGTACAGGCGGAAGTCCGCGTCGCTCGCATACGCGACCGACGACAGCACGACACCGGTCGACGCAATGCCGACCATAATCAGCGAATCGACACTCTGTGCGGAAAGTCGTGCCTGCAGATCGGTGCCGAAGAACACGCTGGCGCGGTGCGCGATGATGAGCGGTTCACCGGCCTGCTGGCCTAACTCAGGCGAGGTCCGGTCGTCGACGAAGAGGCCAAGTTGCTTGATTCCCTGCCCATTCTTGTTCAATGGGCTGACTTCCGGATAGCCCGGACTGAACCGGAGGTTGGCGAAATAGACGCTGACGCCTTTAGCCCGCGCCGCGTCGCACAGCTTGCGCGTATTGGCGAGTAAGGCCGGCGCAACTGCTGGAAAGAGCCCGAGAATGTCGGTCTGATAGTGCATGACGATAAGCGCGGTTTGCGCCGGCGAGATTGCCGGAATCTGCATTTCTTCCCCTCAGGTTGTCGAGAAGCGAAGAAAGGGTAGCGCAGTTCCCGTCTCGCTCAAAGCCCGAGACAGACCGCCCCTCCCGCGACGATCACACACGCGAGCCAGCGCTTGCCACTGACCGTTTCCCGCAGAAACACCCGCCCGATCAGCACTGCGAACACCACGCTGGTCTCGCGCAAAGCCGATACCGCGCCCATCGCGCCCGACTGCAGCGCCCATATCACGATGCCGTATGCCGCGATCGACACCAGGCCGCCGACGAGCGACGAGCCGACTGCCATGGGCGTCGCCCGCACCGGCGACCACAGCGCCGCGAGCCCACGCGTTGCGACGAACAGCACCGGCATCAGCCAATAGAACAGGAACATCCATGCGGTGTAGGCGAGCGCCTCGCCGCCGGATAGGCGCACGCCGATGCCGTCGATCACGGTATAGACGGCAATCGTCACGCCGGTCGTCAACGCGGCCAGCAAACCTGCACGCGACACATGACTCCCCTCCAGCGCGATTGCGATGATGCCTGCCGAGATCATCACGATCCCGAGCACGTGCAACGGGCCGATCGCCTCATGCGCGAAGAGCGCTGCGCCGAGCGTGACGAGCAGCGGCGACGAGCCGCGCGCGATCGGATATGCCTGCGCCAGATCGTTGCGACGGTACGATCGCACGAGGGTCACGTTGTAGACGATATGCACGAGCCCCGATGCGACGATGTACGGCCACGCTGGGCGCGCCGGCCACGGCGTGAACAGAATCACGAACGTGGATACCGCCGCGATGGCGATGCTCATCCACGTCATGGAGAGGAACCGGTCGTCGTTGCCGTGCAGCATCGCGTTCCAGCTCGCGTGAAGCAGGGCGGCAAGGAGGACGAAACCGCCGGTATAACTGAGCATGCGGGTCCCAAAGAAAGGCCATAGTAAGAAGGATATCTATCTTGTGGCCAACTCACAAACCAGATAAATTGGCCAATCGCGTTAGATAAACTCTTGTGAATGAAGCGGATATTGCCTCCACTCAATGCGTTGCGTGCCTTCGAAGCCGCAGGCCGGCTCGGCAGCTTCAAGGAAGCCGCGGCGGAACTGCATGTGACTCACGGTGCGGTGAGCCAGCACGTGCGGCTGCTCGAGGAGTGGCTGGGCGCATCGTTATTCGAACGGCACAACCGGCGCGTGGTGCTGACTCCGGCGGCGCTGGTCTACCTCGCGGAAATCGGTCCGTTGTTTGAGCAGCTCTCGCAGGCAACCGCCCGCTATGGTTTCCCCGAAACGGTTTCACGGACTCTGTCCGTGAACGCGCCTGCGACATTTACATTGCGCTGGCTGGTGCCGAGACTGGCGCAATTCCGCGCGGAGCATCCCGAGGTGGACGTCAAGGTGGAGACGTCGAACGAGTCGGTGGAAAGTCTTCAGGAGACCTATGACATCGTCATCCGGGGCGGTCCGGACACATTCTATGGCTACTCGATGCGGCCTTTTCTGTCCGAGGAAAGGCTCCCGGTTTGTAGTCCTGTGCTTTTGCAGCGATTGCCGCTTCGAATGCCAGACGATATGCGGCAGCATACGTTGCTGCACACGTCGAGCCTGCCGCGACTCTGGCCAGACTGGCTGATGCGGGCAGAGATTCCTGCACTCAGGCCGGCTGCGTCATTGACCTTCGACCACTTCTTTTTGACCTTGCAGGCTGCCATCGACGGAATTGGCATTGCCATGGGGCCGACTGCGCTGGTATCCGACGATCTCGCAGCTGGCCGGCTGGTCGCGCCGTTCGCCGGTCCTCGTCTGCCGTCGCGGAGCTATTGCACTTACGTTCCGGATGGGAAGTCCGCTGACGAGCTAGTCGTGCTGTTCCGCTCATGGCTCGAGCGCGAGGGGATGCGTTTGCCCGACAGTAACAAGGCGCGCTAAAACATCGGATGTGCTTCGGGGTAGAGCGCCGTTCGCAGGGCGAGTCCGCCGAGTACCACAAAGATGATGGCAGCAAGGATATGCACGGCCTTGGTCGGCAAGCGATCCGCGAACTTGTGTCCAAGATAGATGACCGGCACGTTCGCCAGCATCATGCCCAATGTCGTGCCTGCGACGACGCCGACGAATTCATGAAATCGCGCGGCGAGAGCGATGGTCACGATTTGCGTCTTGTCGCCCATCTCGGCGAGGAAGAAGGTCACAGCCGTCGTGCCGAAGACACCGAGCGTATTTTTCGTGACCGCCGAATCGGCTTCGTCGAGCTTGTCCGGAACGAGGATCCACACGGCCATTACCGCAAACGATGCGACGACAGCCCAATTCAGGATGTTCGGACTGAGTACGCTCGCGAGCCACGCACCGAGCGCGCCGGATGCCGCATGGTTGATCAGCGTCGCGGCAAGCACGCCGAGGACGATGGGAATGGGCTTGCGATAGCGCGCAGCCAGCACCAAGGAAAGGAGTTGCGTTTTATCGCCGATTTCGGCGAGCCCGACGACACTGGTCGAAACGAGAAAGGATTGCATGGGATTGTTGTACCCGGGCCGCGCTGTCGGAACGCGATGACGCGCATTCCGGCGACCCGGTTAGGTCGGAATGCGTGTCATCGGTCTTGCCAGGCATTTCGCTGCGTACGCCATGGAGAATCTTTCGACTCGCCAAGTATGTTGACGTGCGCCCTCGGACATCGCGTTCGAGGCGGCTACTCCCCAATGAGCAGGCGCGATTCTATCGCGCCGCCCATTACAAATGCAACCTTCCAATTTGAAAGCTGATCGCAGGTCGACGGCCGCAGCGAGCGATTGCCACCATCAATGACCCGCCAGCCCCCGTAGATTCACAAGCCATCACAGCAGCACCCCGTCTGCAAAAAAATCCTGTCTGACTGGAATAAACGCGCTGCCCCCTTCGTTTGCTCACCTGTTAATGAGAATCACTTTTATTAGCATTAACGCATCGAGACCACGGAATTGCGACGGGCAGGTCAGTCACAGCGACTGTCGCCTCCTGTGGAAACAGTCAGCAATCTGTCATGAGAAGACGAAAAGGGGATTCACGATGAGCGAAAAGGGGAGCCGAGAGACGATGTGCCTGACCGATGTATGCAGATACATCGGCGGCACGATGTTCTCTTTGGCGGTAATGGCATCAACGGAGCCAGCGCTGGCGCAACAGGACGCGCAACAGGCGACGCCTCCGCAAACCGGCACGCCGGGCATCACCCTGCCGGCGGTCAAGGTGGAAGGCAAAGCGCCCATTGACTACGGTCCGTACGGCGGCAACGACAACATCGACGATCCGAAGCAGGTCGCCAACGCCAGCAAGACCGGGACGAAGCTGCAGGACCTTCCGTCGAACGTGCAGGTCATCCCGCGCGCCCTGCTGTCCGAACAGGGGGCGACGATGTTGCGGGAGAGCGTCAGCAACGCGAGCGGGATCAATGTGGGCGGTCAGGACAGCAAGGGGTATTACGATCACTTCCTGATTCGCGGCCTGAATGCGCAGATCTATGAGGACGGTTTCTCCGACGGCGATCTGCTCGGCGGCATCTCGCACTCGCTCAATGGCGTCGAAAGGATCGAAATTCTCGAGGGACCCGGTTCCGCGCTGTTCGGTAGCGGACCTCCGGGTGGGACCATCAACCTCGTTCACTACACGCCGTCGCCGGAGTTTCACTTCGGAGGAAGCCTGCAGGCGGGCTCTTACGGCACCGTCTCGAACAGTGACTACATCACGGGTCCCACGGGCATCGCTGGCCTGAACTACCGGGTGGACGCCACGTTCTCGCGCTCCGACGGTTTTCGTGATCTGTACAGCCGCGATGACGAAATTCGGCCCGCATTCCAATGGCAACTGGGCAACCATACGATCGATTTCGCGCTCGATCTGCGCCAGACGCACGAAACGCCGGATTCTTATGGCCTGATCTATTTCCACGGATCGCCCATCACCGACGTTTCGATCAACTCGAAGTACTCGACGCCGTTTGCGTTCGCGAATGAAAACTACGTTCGCCCGACGATCTCGGACGCCTGGAAGATCAATGACTTCCTGACGATCAATAATCGCTTCTCCTATCTGCACCGCACGCTAGGCGTGCTGGGTAACGGCGACAGCACGAATACGAAGATCGTCGGCGACGAAGTTGTCGGGCGGCAGCTTCGCCAGCAGGATGACAATGACAACAGCTTCGACTATCAACTCGAGCCGGTCTGGAGATTTGCTACTGGAAGCGTGGGACATACGCTGCTCACGGGCTTCGAATTCCAGCATCAGACCATTGATACGACCCGCAGCACGGCCGATCTCCCGAACATCCCCGACGCTTTCGCACCGGTGCCGCCGGAGACGTCTCTCGCGGGCCTGACGTTCCTGTGCGATGCCAAGCATTCTTGCGACGATGACGATCTGACCGCAAACTACTACAGCCTTTACGCCACCGATCAGATCGATGTGACCGACAAGCTGAAGATTCGCGCGGGTGTTCGGCAGGATTGGTGGGATACCTCGCTCACACCGCTGATCTCGGTGCCTGGCGCTTTCAATTCCAACGGCCAGCCTCTGCTTGCGGGCATCAAGCAGACGCAGAACAACGCGCCGGTCAGCTGGAACTTCGGTGCGCTGTACAAGGTTCTGCCGTGGATGTCGCCTTATTTCGGCGTATCGAAGAGTTATCTGGCCAACTTCAATTCTGAAAACGCGCAGGCTGGCATCGGTGCACCGGAATCGGCGCTGCAGTACGAAGCGGGTATCAAGTTCTCATTTCTCGATGACCGGATTGTGCTGAATACGGCCGTTTTTGACGTATCGCGCGAGAACGTCGCTGCGGCTGTTACGCTCAACGGCGTGGAGTCGGTCGTGTTCGACAGTCAGAGGACCAAAGGTGGAGAAGCATCGATCGACGCCGCGATCACGGACCATCTGCACGTCCTTGCCAACCTAACCGCGCAGCACGCGGTAATCACGGATAACCCGCAAGGCATCACGTCAGTGGGCAACCATCCTCAAGGCGCGCCGGCCTATATGGCCAATCTCTGGACAACTTATGATTTCTCAATCGCGGGGATGCCAGGATTCCACATTGGAGCGGGAGTGAATTACGTGGGCAAGAGCTATAGCGACATTACCAACGTCAATTCAATCCCGTCGTATGTGATTGCCAATGCTGCGTTCGGTTACGAGGCGCGGAAGTGGGGCATCGACGTCAACGTCCACAACATCGGCGACCGGCGCTATTTCGTGGCGGCTAATGCCGCCGGGGCATACGTGGCTCAACCGCTGAGTGCGTTTGTGAATCTGCACGGTGACTTCTGACAATCGAACAGGCGGTTGACTGAATAGCGCCATTCCACCTGCCGGGTCAGGATCGCGGCGGTGTGGAGTGGCACCAACCATGATCAATTCACCGATAAACGTGGCCACGACACGGTGAAAACGGTCTGGATTCAGCCGGCGCCATCCTGCGGAAAGATTTCCACGATCCAGTCAACGAACACCTTGACCGCGGTCGCCACGTTTCGGCCGTTTGGATACACGATGGAAATGGGCACTGGCGAACATCGTGCGTGGGCCAGAACTTCTTTCAGGCGGCCGCTCTTGAGGTAAGGCGAGGCCACAAGCTCCGATAACTGGACAAGCCCTAGTCCTTCCAGGGCGCATTGCAGATAGGCTTCAGTTTCGTTGACGGCAAAGCGGCTTTGCATTGTCATCGTGAGCGTTTCACACTCCACGGTGAAACGCCAATCAAGCGGCCTGCCTGTCGAGTTGGACAGGTAATTGATTGCGCGATGAGCGCTCAGTGCCGTGACGGTTTCAGGCTCTCCATGTTCTTTCAGATACCGTGGCGACGCGCAGGTAATCCAGTTTAGTTGTCCCAGGCGACGTGCGGTCAAAGTCGAATCGGTCAGTTCGCCGGTGCGGATGACGCAGTCTATTGCGTCGTAAATCAGGTCGGCCGGCCGGTCGCTCAGGCCGAGTACGAGTTCGATCTCCGGAAAACGTTGCTCGAATTCCCGCAGTGCGGGGAGCACGATCGCCCGCCCGAGCACGCCTGGCATATCGACCCGCACACGCCCGCGGGGGGACGTTGCGTCCGCCGCGAGGCCGCTTTCCGCTTGTGCGATGTCTGCGAGGATGGCGCGGCAGGACACATGGTAGCGTTCGCCCGCGTCGGTCAGGCTGAGCGTTCGGGTGCTTCGCCGAAGCAGCACGGTACCCAGATGCCGCTCCAGGTTTTTGATCGTTGTCGTGACGCTTGAGCGTGGCATTGACAGCGTCTCCGCGGCCTTGCTGAAGCTGCGTGCCTCAACGACTCGCACGAAGATTGCCATCGCTTGAAGTTTGTCCATTGGCCAGGGCAGGTATCGCGGTGTGCCGGCAGGTTTCTGCTGGCGGTTTGCAAGGAATCTCCATCTTACTGCCAGTGCCGTTGCAAGTGCCGAGGCCGCACGCCAGTGCCGATTCATTCGATCGCAACCCGGACGCTATTGCGAAGCATCAGATTCGACCTGGACGTGTTCTGAATTCCACCACAGCGAACAATCCGGCACGCCTCCAACACTACACTCCGGAACATCGCGTTGACACTGATCGGTGGCACATCGCAGCCGGAGTGCCAACGAGCGTTGAGGGTGCCATCGCACGCTTGACACATTCAATCTATCCTTTCGGAAGGGTACGCAAATGCTGCATAACAAAACTATTCTTGTCCTTGGCGCCGGCGAGCTTGGCATGGCCATGCTACGCAGTCTTGTCCGTCGTGCCGCTGGAGTCTCCGATCTTACAATTGCGGTGCTCTTGCGTCCGTCGACTATCGATTCGGCCGATCCGCGCAAACAGAAGGACATTGACGAGTTGCGGGGGCTGGGCGTTGAGATCATTCCCGGCGACCTGTCCGGACAGTCGGTCACTGATCTCGCGACGGTCTTCGCTCGTTTCGACACGCTAATTTCCTGCACAGGTTTCGTGGGTGGCAGCGGCGTGCAGCGCAAGATTGCGCGCGCCGCATTGGACGCTGGCGTCAAACGGTATTTTCCGTGGCAATTCGGCGTCGACTATGACGTGATTGGCCGGGGCAGCGCGCAGGATCTGTTCGATGAGCAACTCGATGTCCGCGATCTTCTACGCTCGCAGGATCAGACAGAGTGGGTCATCGTCTCGACAGGCATGTTCACCAGTTTCCTGTTTGAAGCGTCGTTCGGCGTGGTGGATCTGGCTCGGAACACGGTCAATGCGCTGGGAAGCTGGGACAACGCCGTCACCGTGACAACGGCGGAGGACATTGGCGCGCTCACCGCGGAGATCGTGTTCGCTGAGCCACGTTTTGTGAATCAGGTCGTACATGTTGCTGGCGACACGATTACGTATCGGCAATTGGCGGATACGATCGACTCGATGCTGGATCGCATTGTCCATCGCGTGGAGTGGAGCGTTCCGAAACTGGAGCGCGAGCTGGCCGAAGAGCCCGGCGATCCGATCAGAAAATACCGGGCTGTGTTTGCAGCAGGGAAAGGGGTAGCGTGGGATAAAAGCCGGACTTTCAACGCGCAACGTGGCATTGGGGTCCGCGGGCTGGAGGACTGGATGCGTCAGAACCTGTTGACCGATGCGGACGCTTCGCTGCAGCGCGCGTAGGCGGCAGAATTCTGTCCTAACGAAGTTCCGTTACGTCGTGAGCGAATTCAAGCTGTAACTGCTCGCAGCGGCGGCGTTGCGCCACCACCGCTCTCCGCGGTGAGGCGCCGCCAGATCCAGCCGCTCGCCCATCCGCGGCGTCGCAAGGGGAATGCCGCGCGCCGTGGTGAGTCCCATGACGCGCTCGAACGGTTCCTGCCAGCGATGCATCGCCAGATCGAAGGTGCCGTTGTGCACCGGCATAAGCCAGCGGCCGCGCAGATCGACGTGCGCCTGCACGGTTTCTTCCGGCTGCATGTGGACGTACGGCCATTGCGCGTCGTAGGCGCCGGTTTCGAGGAACGTCACGTCGAACGGGCCCAACCGCTCGCCGATTTCCTTGAAGCCGTCGAAGTAGCCTGTGTCGCCGCTGAAGAAAACCCGCACGTCGTTATCGACGATAACCCACGAGGCCCACAAGGTACTGTTGCCATCGAACAGACTGCGGCCGGAGAAATGCTGGGCCGGCGTCGCCGTGAACGCCAGGCCGTCGACCTCAGTACCTTGCCACCAGTCGAACTGGCGCACCTTCGACGCGTCGATACCCCATTCGATAAGCCGGTCGCCGACACCCAGCGGCGTCAGAAACACGCCCGTTTTGGCGGCGAGCGCAAGCACTGTCTCGTGATCCAGATGGTCATAGTGGTCGTGCGACAGAATCACGCCGCGCAGCGGCGGCAGGTCGGCGAGGGCAATGGGTGGCGCATGAAAGCGTTTGGGACCGAAACGCCGGAACGGCGACGCACGTTCGGCGAAAACCGGATCGGTGAGCCAGAACTGACCACGTAGCTTGAGCAGCATGGTCGAATGTCCAAGGCGAAACAGGCTGCGGTCAGGCGCCGCATCGAGTTGGGCACGCGTCAGCGTATCGACCGGCAGGGGGCTCGCCGGCGCCGTGCCGTCCGGCTTTTTGAAGAGCACAGTCCACGCGATGCTCAAAGTCTTGCCGAATCCTTCGACGGGACGCGGTTTGACATTACGAAAGCGCTCGCTGTCATGCTGGGCCGACGAGCCAAACGATTCGCGCCCGCGTTGAGCCACTGTCAGGCCCAGCACTTGACGGATGGATTCGGTGAACGAGGTCATGTATGGCGTTCCAATACACAAAGTAGACTGTTCAGTGTAGTTTATCCTGAAAAAAAGTAAACTGCATGGTGTAAAATTTTAACTATGGATGCCATCGATACCCGTCTTCGTCTAACCGACCGCAAGCGCGCCGCCATCATCAACGCGGCCATCGAAGAATTTCTCGCGGCCGGCTTCGACGCCACCAGCATGGATCGCGTCGCCGCCCGCGCGAGCGTCTCCAAGCGGACGGTCTACAACCATTTTCCAAGCAAGGAGGCGCTGTTCGCGGCGATTCTGCGGCAGTTGTGGGACTCGAGTGACGCGGGCGAGGCCACCGCTTATTCCTCGTCCCAGCCGTTGCGCGGGCAGTTGCTCGAACTGTTGTTGAAAAAGCTGAGTCTTTTGAATAACGAGGCTTTCTTGTCACTCGCTCGCGTGGCGATCGCGGCGGGCATTCATTCGCCGGAACGTGCTCGCGACATGGTGGCGCGCATGGGCGAGCGCGAAGAAGACCTGACCGTGTGGATCCGTGCTGCCGCTGCCGATGGCCGCCTCAAGACAGCGGACCCGGTGTTTGCGTCGCTGCAGTTGCAAGGCCTCGTGAAAGGCTTCGCTTTCTGGCCGCAGGTGACCATGGGACAGCCGCCCCTCAGCAAGGCTGAACAAAAGCAGATCGCTGAATCTGCCGCTGATATGTTTCTGGCGCGCTACGCCTGACTGACGCCGTCACAACACGCCAAGAACGGACTTCGGTTCAAGAAACGCTTCCAGACCGTAGGTGCCGTACTCGCGGCCGATCCCCGATTGCTTGAAGCCGCCGAACGGTGCGGCCGGTTCGTGCGCAAGCGTGTTGATGAGCACCCGGCCGGCTTCGAGCCGCGACGCGACTTCGCGCGCACGCTTCACATCCGCTGAAAACACATAGGCCTGCAAACCATAGTGAGTGTTGTTGGCGATGGAGATCGCTTCTTCAATATCGCGGTACGTGAGAATCGACAGCACCGGTCCGAAGATTTCTTCACGGGCAATCGTCATGTCGTTCGTTACGTCACTGAAGACTGTCGGGCGTACGAACCATCCTGCGTCGACCCCGTCCGGCCGCCCTGGACCGCCCGCGATCAGCCGTGCGCCTTCGTCCGTGCCGATGCGGATATAGCGTTGCACGCGTTCCCACTGCTTCTGACTGACCATCGGGCCAACGGTGGTCTGCGGATCGCGTGGATCGCCTGCTTGCGTATGCGCCACTTCTTCCAGCACGCGCGCTTCGAACTCTGCCAACCGGTGTTGCGGGACGAGAATGCGCGTGCCTGCGATACAGGCCTGGCCGCTGTTCATGAAGCCGGCCTGAATCGCAAGCGGTACCACCTCGTCGAAGTTCGCATCGTCGAGCACGACGACCGGCGACTTGCCGCCCAGTTCGAGCGTGACGCGCTTTAAAGTCTCGGCGCCAGCGCGCAGAATCGTCTTGCCCACGGCCGTGGAGCCCGTGAATGAGAGCTTCGCGACATCAGGATGCGTGCTGATCTGCGCACCCACTGTCTCTCCCCGTCCTGTGACGATGTTGAACACGCCCGCTGGCAAGCCGGCTTCATGCAGTGCTTCGGTGACGATGCGGGTCTGGATGGCGCTCATCTCGCTCGGCTTGATGACAGCGGTGCAACCCGCGGCCAACGCGCCAGCCAGCTTCCCGCAGATAAAGCCCGCATTGCTATTCCACGGGGTAATCAATCCGGCGACGCCGAGAGGTTGCATGACCACCTCGGCGGTGCCCGCGCGGCGCGTGAATGCGTAGTCCTCCAACACTTTTGCCGCTTCGAGTAACACGCTGCTCGCGTGCTGAGCCATCCATCGGCCACGCGACACCGGCGCGCCATATTCTTCGGTGATGGCTTGGTATAGCTCGTCTTCTTTCGCCAGGACGGCCTCGTGCATCCGCTTCAGCATATTGATTCGCTCGCGCTTGCCAGTGCGAGAAAACGCTGGAAAGGCGCGCTTCGCGGCAGCAATTGCGTCGCGGGCGTCTTGCGCATCGGCGAGGCGCACGTGGCCAATCACCTGCTCGGTTGCGGGATTGAAGAGGTCGAAGAGTTCGTCACCGTGCGGCGTGACGAAGGCGCCGTCAATATAAATCTTGTCGATCATCTGCATGACTGCTTCCCTGAAAAGGTTCTGAAACACACACGATAGATCGGTACGATTGCGTTGACTAGCCGTACAATCAGGCATGAAACGTTGAGCGATTTAGGATAATGAACACTTCGGGCCTAGGCGAACTGGAAGCGGTATTGGCCGTTGCGCGTCATCGCAGCTTTCGTGCGGCTGCGACTGAACTGGGCGTTTCGACGTCTGCACTCAGTCATGCGGTGGCCGCGCTGGAGTCGCGTATTGGCGTGCGCCTCTTCAATCGCACGACGCGTAGCGTGTCGTTGTCGGAGGCGGGCACGCAGTTCGTCGACAGCGTGGCGCCTGCGCTTTCGACCATCCGCGGCGCAATCGAACGAGCGGGCAGCTTTCGCGACACGGTGTCGGGCACGCTGCGCATCAATACGTCGGCAGGCGCAGCCACGCAGGCGATGCCGCTCTTTATCGCGTTCCTGCAGCGGTATCCGGATGTCAAACTCGATATCGTCACCGAGGGGCGTTTGATTGACATCGTCGTCGAGGGATTCGATGCGGGTATCCGTCTTGCCGAAACGGTGCCGCGCGACATGATCGCGGTACCGTTCGCCGAAAAGCTGCGTTTCGCCGTCGTGGCCAGCCCCGCATACTTCGCGCAGCACAAGCCGCCACGCACGCCGGTCGATTTGCAGGCGCACCGCTGCATCCGCGTGCGGATGCCGAGTGGCTCGATCTATCAGTGGGAGTTCGAGCGGCACGGCGAAGCCATGCGTATTGACGCAAAAGGGGCGCTGACGCTGGACGAGCCGGGTCTGATGATGCAAGCCGTGCGCGCGGGGCTTGGCGTTGGTTATCTGAGCGAGTGGAATGTCGCCGCCGATCTGCGGGCCGGCACGCTGGTGCGGGTACTCGAAGACTGGACCCCGCCGCTCGACGGCCTCTGTCTATACTATCCCGGCCGCGACCACGTGCCGGCCGCATTGCGCGCGCTGATCGAGACGATTCGTGAATATGCAGACGCGCAGCGGGCGCGTCCGTCTTCAAAGGGCAGGGCGCGTGGCGCGCGGCGTTCATAAAACATCGCGCTCCTTAGCACCCGCCCGCGCCAACCTCGCTCACGCTTCTTCGTCGCTTTCAGACAAAAACTGCGCGACATGCGTGACGAAACGCTCTGGATACTGATAAAGCGAGCCGTGGTTCGCATCCGGGTAGATGATCAATTGCGCGTTTGGAATGTTCTGCTGCAGGATCCACGAGTTGATCGAATAGATGATCACGTCGTTGTCGCCGTTGACCACGAGCGTCGGCTGAGTCAGCGCATGCAGATAGTCATACGGGTTTTCGCGCGGTGCGCCCCATTTTGCGAGCGCGGCGAGTTGCGCCGGCGCGACCTTCTCGTTGGCTTCCGGATCGCGGTTCTCGTTGCGCAAACGGAAGCGCTGCAGGAACTTGCGGCCCGCGGCCTGGCTCGCCTCCGACGGCGAGAAATGCACGCGAAGCCACAGGTGATCCGGCTCTGCGTAGCTCGCGCCAAAGATCTCCTGAGCTTCGGGCGTGAGCGACTCCATACTGTCGCCGCTGCGCGGACCAGTGCCGACCAGGATCAGGCGGCGGACGAGTTTCGGTTCCGCTAGCGCCAGGGTCTGTGCAATCAGACCGCCCATGGAAAAGCCCAATACGTCGACCTGCGTGAGACCGAGTGCCCTGATGAACGCCGCAGCGTTGGCGGCCATTTCTTCGATCGATTCGGGCACCTCGCCGGAGGTGCTGGAGATGCCGGCGTTGTTGAACAGGATGACCTCGCGGCCCTGTGCAATACCGTCGGTGACAGCCGGATCCCAATGATCCATCGTGCCGGTGAAGTGAATGTTGAACACAAGCGGCACGCCCCGTGTCTTGCCGAAGCGCCGGTATGCAAAGCGAATGCCGTTGGCTTCCACATATTGGGTCGGAGCGGTTTGATGGCTATGGCTGGTCACGGCTGTTTCTCCGGAGTGGGTTAATCTGGAATCAATCTAACGTCAAAGTTATTTGACATATCTGTCATGTATGGAGCGCGCTGGGTGCGGGTTGGTAATGCGTCGCTGCCTGATGCGTAATCTAGACGGTGCTTGCGCGAAGCGAAAAGACTTTGTGGGTCAAGGTGCATGCCTGGCGGGCATGGCCTTCCTGGCGAGAGCCGGTGGAGTCTTCAGCACGCCAAATTAACCTGATGATTGGCGTTTACGTAATAATTGCGATAGATGTCTGCATCGATCCATTAACCCCAAAATGCGTAGGTCATGGCTTTCAGCGAACCAAGGTCTCCGTTTTTCAAATGGGTCGTCTCTTCCGCTCAACACCTGAGCGTGGAAAATCGGCAAATATTACTTGCCAATCTATTCACGCGAACCGCGTCCATCGTGTTTGCGTCGATCTGCGAAATCAGTGTCTGCGCGACTGCGTTCTACCTCTATCCTGACCGTCACCTTTATGCCTTTTGGGGCAGCGTAGTCGTCGCGCTGCTAATCGCGCGTCTGAGCTTGATTTATGTGTGTTCCAGACAGAGCGCGCGGGGCCTGCCTACGCCCACGTCGGCGTTTCTGTTCGCCAGCATGCTGTGGAGCGCGGTGTTCGGCTTCGGCAGTCTGCTATGCAATATCAGCGGCGACCACACACTTTTTCTGCTCGGCAACGTCTGCGCTGTGGGGGTGATTGGCGGGCTGGCAGGGCGCAATGCCGGCACGCCCCGCCTCGTGCTGATTCAGATCACCCTCATTCTTGGACTATTAGGGTTGGGGGCGGCGCTGTCCCCTGGCTCGGGCAAGCTCGTCCTGTTGTTCCAGGCACCGTTCTGTGCGGCTGGCTTTTTTACGGTCGCCCTGCGCAGCAATCGCGACACCGTTGCGCTGCTGATGGCGCGCGAAAGCAGCCATCGCCTCGCGCGTCACGACAGCCTCACTGGCTTGCCCAATCGCGCACGCATCAGCGAACTGCTGCTGGAGCGCACCGAGGCCGGTTATGTGAAACCGGAACAATCGTTCGCGGTGTTACTGATCGATCTCGACGGTTTCAAGGCCATCAATGACAGCCTGGGTCATGCGGCCGGCGATGAGATCCTTCAGGAAGCGGCGGTGCGCTTGCGTGAAATACTGCCGGCGGGCGGCCTGGTCGGACGTCTCGCTGGCGATGAGTTCGTGGCCATCTCCGATGGTGCTGCGCATTCCAACGACGTCCATGCGTTGGCAGGCCGTATCGTCAAGACCCTGGCGCGCCCGTTCGTGCTGACCGAAGCACGCGTGCATATTGGTGCGAGCGTTGGCGTTGCGCTCTATCCGCAGCACGGCAAGACCGGACCGCAATTGCTGATCTGCGCGGATCGCGCGCTGTACGCGGTCAAGCGCAACGGCAAGAGTGCGTTTGCTGTATTCGATGCGGACAAGCATGCTTCCGACGAGAGTTTGAGTCTTCTGCGCAGCGATCTGGAAGGCGCCATGCAGTCTTTCAGCGGTTTGCGGATGGAGTACCAGCCGATCTTCGATCTGAGCGACGGCACCATCTCGGCCCGCGAGGCCTTGCTTCGCTGGACGCATCCGACCCGCGGCGAACTGTCTCCGATTTCCTTCATTCCGACCGCCGAGCGCACCGGTCTGGTACTCGCGTTGGGAGAGTGGGCGTTGCTGCAATCCTGCACGGAAGCCGCGGCATGGCGCGAACCGGTTGCTGTCGCAGTCAACGTGTCGCCCGTGCAATTGCGCGAGGAATCTTTTGCCGCGACGGTTGCGTCGATTCTTCGGAAAACGAACTTATCGCCGGAGCGCCTGAACATCGAGGTCACAGAATCCGTGCTGCTGAGCGACGATAGCGCGACCCGGCGTAACGTCGCGCAACTTCGCTCGCTGGGCATTGCGCTTTCGCTCGATGACTTTGGAACCGGATTTTCGACGATGTCGACGCTCGTGCGTTTCTCATTCGACAAGCTCAAGATCGACAGTTCCTTCGTCATGGACGCGGTTCATCGCCGCGAATCCGCCGCAGTGGTGCGGGGGATTGTGGCTTTAGCGCGGGAAATGGGCATGCCCACCACTGCGGAAGGCATCGAGACGCCGGAGCACCTGGAATTCGTACGTGCCTGCGGATGCACTCACGCCCAAGGCTTCCTGCTTGGAAAGCCGGAACGGGCGGACCGGATTCCACATCTTGAAGAGACCTTCGCCGAACCGGGTATCGACAAGGGGCAGGAGGTCGGCTAGCGGCGTCGCTCGCCCCGTCGGCAAAGATGGTTGAACTCTGGCATGCTGCCGGGGTGCCGCCGCCGGCAAATCGGTCGAGGAACCGCCCGGCAGGCAAACTAACTTGTGATTTGTGTACTCGGTAGAGTCACGCCACTGATGGAGATGAATGAAATGACGACGCAAACCGAAACCGCCCTCCTGGCCGGCGGGTGTTTCTGGGGCATGCAGGACCTGCTGCGGCGCTACCCCGGCGTGCTATCCACGCGGGTCGGCTACACGGGCGGTGACGTGCCTGACGCCACGTACCGTAACCATGGCACCCACGCAGAGGGTATCGAGATCGTATTCGACCCGAGCAAGATCAGCTATCGTCAGATCCTTGAATTTTTCTTCCAGATTCACGACCCGACAACCAAAAACCGCCAGGGCAACGACGTTGGGATGAGCTACCGCTCGGCCATCTTCTATCTAAGCGATGAGCAGAAACAGGTGGCGCTGAACACCGTGGCGGACGTCGATGCATCCGGCCTCTGGCCCGGCAAGGTCGTCACCGAGATCGCTCCCGCGGGCCCGTTCTGGGAGGCCGAGCCGGAACATCAGGACTATCTCGAACGCCTTCCTGACGGATACACGTGTCACTTCATCCGGCCGGGCTGGAAATTGCCCGCGCGTTAAGCCAATAGGCCGCGCGGCGCACCCAGCCTGCCGCCGCGCCAGCGCCGCCCAGTTAGGTCCGCAGCGGTCTCAAACCCGCACGGACTTCTTCGGCAAATAATTGCGGCTGTTCCCATGCCGCAAAGTGTCCGCCTTTATCGACCCTGTTGTAATAGATGAGGTTGTGATATGCCCGCTCTGTCCAGCTTCGCGGAGCCTGGTAGTTCTCGCGAGGAAAGACGCTTATGGCAGCCGGGACAGATATATCGGCGGCGGCCGTGAAGTTGAAGTGCGATTCCCAATAGAAGCGCGCCGCGGAAATTCCCGTGTTCGTCAACCAGTAGAGCGTGATGTCGTCGAGCAGGTCGTCTCGTGTCAGCGCGCCTGCGGATTCTCCATTGACGGGGTGCCCAAACACGGCTGAGGTCAGCGCCGCCGCCGGCTGAACATAGCCGTCGCCGTGATCGAGAAGCCAGCTTGCCAGCGCAACGGGCGAGTCCGACAGTCCGTAGAGCGTCTGTGGCCGCGTGCCCTGTTCCAAGGCGTAAGCGCGCCGCTTCTTGGCGGCGCTGCTCAGTTGCTCGTAAGCGTGCTTTTCGTCGTCCGAAAGGGCGGCCGGCGGGGGATCACCGGCTTGAAGCGCTTTCACAATCTCGGGCGGAACAGTCGCGGGGAAGTTGACGTGGATGCCCAGCAATTCCGGCGGAGCCTGTTTGGCCATCACGTTGCAGACAACGCCGCCCAGATCGCCGCCTTGCGCGGCAAATTTCTCGTAACCAAGACGCTTCATTAGCACGACCCAGGCACGCGCGGTGCGCTCAGGATCCCAGCCGGTCGTAGTCGGTTTGCCAGAAAATCCATAACCGGGCAAAGACGGAATGACCAGATGAAACGCATCCGACGCGCTCGCGCCATATGCCGTGGGCTTGGTAAGCGGATCGATAATCTTGAACTGCTCGATGATCGAGCCGGGCCAGCCGTGTGTGACGATGAGTGGCATCGCGTTTTCATGTTTCGAACGAACGTGGATGAAGTGAATGTCCAGTCCGTCGATCTCAGTGACGAAATTCGGCAACGAGTTCAGCTTTGCTTCGCACTTGCGCCAATCGTAATCGGTCGACCAGTGGCGCGCGAACTCCTGAATCATCGCGAGGGGCACGCCTTGCGAGTCATCGGTGACCGTCTCCCGCTCAGGCCACCGGGTCGCTTTGATGCGTCGGCGCAAATCGATCAGTTGCGCTTCAGGCACATGCACGCGAAGTGGACGAATAGCGGTCTTGTCGCCGCTCGTCGGCGGCGCTGCGTCGGTGATAGCTTGATTCGTTTCGGCGAAAGCGAGTTGGCTCAATGAGCCCGCCGCTACGGCTGCCGCGGCTACGCCAATGAAACGGCGGCGCGATGGCACCTGGAGAGGGGTGTTGTCTGGCATAAGGTTTTCCGATCAGTGATACGGTCTTTTCAACCAGTTTCTGAACCAGCATAAGAAGGATTGCTTATCGTATTGTAGTCAGCAAGCAACCCGATAGCGATCCAATAGAAAGCGGGGCGATTGCAATGTTGCGTATCGCCTCGTAGCCCGGATGCATTGCGATACGAATCACGAATTCTCGGCCAGCAAGGCCTTGATCTTCGCCTCGGTCTGGTCGTAGTCACCTTCGCCGAAGTGTGTGTAGACCACGCGTCCTTTCTTGTCGACCAGATAAAACGCCGGCCAATACTGATTGTCGTAAGCGCTCCACGTTGCATAGTGGTTGTCCTGTGCTACCGGGTACGTAATGCCGAGGCGCTTGATGGCCTTCTGGACGTTGTCCGTGTCGCGCTCGAACGAATACTCGGGCGTGTGGACGCCGACCACCACCAGGCCTTGGTCCTTATATTTGTCGTTCCAGGTTTTGACGTAGGGCAGTACGTGGATGCAGTTGATGCAGGTGTAGGTCCAGAAATCGACCAGCACAACCTTGCCGCGCAACTGCTGCATGGTCAGGGGATCGCTATTGAGCCAGTGATTGATGCCGGTGAATTCGGGCGCTACCTGATTTACGACGGAACCGGAGGCACTATCGGCCGCGGGGCTTCCAACGAAACTTGCGATGGCCGTGGCGCTGCTTGCCACGGCTGCAACGGCGAGGGCGATGGTCGCGGCGGTTTTGAGTCGGGAGAACATGTCAGAGTCCTTTAAAGGGGGAACCGGGCGGGCATTCCAGTGATGAGCGATGACTGCATTTGAACGTCCGTTCGTATCTGGCATGTGTCGTCAAGGGGCCCGGGTGCAATGTTTTGTGTCAGGGAAGCGCCCAGATACATTGCGATACAAAGCGCCGCGTGTAGCAGGCTATAAAGCAGCCATTCCTACTGCGGAGAGCACCTATGAGCACCGAATTGCTGCACGGATCCTGTCATTGCGGGACCGTGAAATTTGAAGTCCTTACTGCCGTCGTCCCCGCTACGCGCTGCAATTGCAGCCTGTGCCGGCGCAAGGGCGCGTTAATGACGCCGACGTTCGCTGCAGGCGAACTGAAGATACTGAGTGGTGAGGATTCGCTGACGCTGTACCAGTTCAATACGCGCACGGCGAAGCACTACTTCTGCAAGCATTGCGGCATTTATCCGTTCCACCAGACACGTAAGGATCCGCAGCTCTGGCGCGTCAACATCGGTTGCCTGGAAGGCGTCGATCCGTATTCGCTGGAGGCCAGCGTGGCCAATGGTGCCAGCCTGTCCGTCGTGGAAGATGCATGAGGCGGTGAGGCTCTTTGTATCGCAATGTATCTACATCGACGGTGATTACATAACGTTGCACTGGCGCCGTCTCGCAGACACAAACCAGATACGTCCACGGGTTCTAATACTTTCAGGCCAGATGTTCTGGCTTCGCAAGCCAGACATTCCAAGGGACGCTTGCTGGAAAAACTCTTTTTTCAAGGTGGAAATAATGAAAGTCATTCAATCGCTGTTGATCGCTGCTGTGGTTGCTCTTCCCGCGCTTTCGTTTGCACAATCGAATCAGCCGCTTACCCGCGCCGATGTACGTGCGCAACTGGTCGAACTGGAAAAAGCCGGCTACAACCCGAACGGCGATCAAACGCAATATCCGCAGAACATTCAAGCAGCAGAGGCACGCATTAACGCGCAACATGCGCTTGTGGCGTCATCGTATGGGCCGTCGGTCACCGGTACTTCGGGCTCGGGTTCGGGCACGCACGACGCCGGGTCGAAAGTGATCGGTCTCGGCCCGATTTACGCCAAGCCGTGAGGCCGGTCGACATTCATCAAGAGCCTGTGTAAATCGGGCGCTGCGCAAGCTGTAGCTAATCTTTGAGGAGAATCTGCAATGACGGAAGAGATCAATACGCGACGTCGTCGTCTGCTGGGCACGACAGTAGCGGGCATCAGTTTGCTGGAGTTGAGCCTAAGCGGACTCGCCAACGCGCAGTCGAATGACGCGACGGGCGGCACGAAGGGTGCAACGCGCGTTGCTTCGTTCGACAACATTCGCCAGATCAATGCCGGGACGCTCAATATCGGTTACGCGGAAGCGGGCCCGCAGAACGGACCCGTGGTCATCCTGCTGCACGGCTGGCCATACGATATCTATAGCTTTGCTGAAGTGACGCCGATCCTGACAGCCGCCGGCTACCGGGTCATCGTCCCGTATCTGCGCGGCTATGGGTCGACGCGTTTTCTGTCCGCAGATACGCCTCGCAACGGGCAGCAGTCTGTTGTCGCAGTCGACGTCATTGCATTGATGGATGCATTGAAGATCGACCAGGCGATCCTTGGCGGCTTCGATTGGGGCGCGCGCACGGTCGATATCGTTGCGGCGCTGTGGCCGCAACGGGTCAAGGCGATTGTGTCGGTGAGCGGCTATCTGATCGGAAGTCAGGCAGCCGGCAAGGCACCGCTGCCGCCGAAGGCTGAACTGCAGTGGTGGTATCAATTCTATTTCGCAACGGAGCGTGGCTACGAGGGTTATCAAGCGAACCGCCACGACTTCAACAAGCTGATCTGGCGTCTCGCGTCGCCCAAGTGGAATTTCGACGATGCGACCTACGACCGCTCGGCCGAGTCGTTCAACAATCCTGATCATGTCGCGGTGGTGATTCACAACTACCGCTGGCGACTTGGGCTGGCCCAGGGCGAGCCGCAATACGACTCGCTTGAAGCGCGTCTGGCGACAGCGCCGGCTATCTCCGTGCCGGCCATCACGATGGAGGGCGATTCCAACGGCGCACCGCACCCGGAGCCGGCAGCCTACGCGAAGAAGTTCACCGGCAAGTATCAGCACCGCAACATCGACGGCGGCATTGGACACAACTTGCCACAGGAAGCGCCGAAGGCATTTGCCGACGCCATCATCGACGTGGTTCGCCTCTAACCGGATCGGCAGAGGGCAGCGAAACGGGCCTCTTGATTCCCTCGCAGAAGGTATGCAGCGCAGCCGCTACGCGGGCCTCTGATTCAGCAACGGTCAAAGCTACGTTTTGGCTGTTGCTGCACATCCGGCGGCTCATCACGGCCCTTCAAAATAGCGCTTGACAGCGGAATACGCACGACTGTATTTTAGACAGATACGCACGAGTGTATTCCCGCCATGAGCAAACCATCGTTTCGCGAAGACATCCTTAACGCCGGCCTCAAGGTCATGCTCCAGACGGGGTACGAGGGGGCGAGTGTGCGCGACATCTGCGCGGCCGCAGGCGCTCCGCACGGCTCCTTCACCAATCACTTCCGCTCCAAGGAGGCGTTTGCGGAAGAGGTGCTCGACCGTTATTTTGCTCACACCAAGGGCTTGGTCAAAGAGGCTCTGGACGATACGTCGCTGACGCCCCGGCAGCGATTGAAGCGGTATCTGGACATCATTAGCGGCGTCCTGGCCGACGACAAGTGGAATCGCGGTTGTCTGATCGGCGACTTCAGTCTCGAGACCGCCTCGCAAAGCGATCTCTTGCGCGAGCGGCTCGAGGCCATATTCCAGGAGTGGCGCGCTCCCTTCGCCGCATGCATCGCCGAGGCTCAAAACGCCGGCGAAATGGATTCGGCGTTCGATCCGCTGGATCTCGCCGAATTCCTCCTCGCCTCATGGGAAGGCGCCATTCTTCGGATGAAGGTTGAACGCGGGCCGGCCGCACTGGACCGCTTCAAGAACATCGTTTTCCAAACTATCTTCAAGGAGCAAAGATGACTGCGCTTTTTGATGTCGAATTGGCTCATGTGAATGTGCTGGGTTCGACGATGGCCTATCGGGAAGCGGGCGATCCCGAGGCACCGGTCGTGCTTTTTCTGCACGGCAACCCAACTTCGTCGTACATATGGCGGAACATTATCCCGCTGGTTGCGCCCGTGGCGCATTGCATCGCACCGGATCTGATTGGCTTCGGCCAATCGGGAAAACCGGATATCGAGTATCGGTTCGCCGATCATGTGCGATACCTCGATGCGTTTCTTGCTAACGCTGGAATCTCGTCGGCGTTCGTCGTCGCGCAGGACTGGGGAACGGCGTTGGCCTTTCACCTCGCGGCGCGCAGGCCCGAGTTTATCCGCGGGCTTGCGTTTATGGAGTTCACGTGGCCGATGCCAACCTGGAATGATTTTCACGTGGATGCCCGCGAAATCTTCCAGAAGTTCAGGACGCCCGGAGTGGGTGAAAAGCTGATACTTGAAGACAATGCATTCGTGGAGCAGGTTCTTCCCGCGGCAACCGTGCGAAAACTGACCGAGGAAGAAATGTCGGTGTACAGAGCACCTTTTCCGACTCCGGAGTCGCGTCGACCCACCTGGCGTTTCCCGAATGAATTGCCGATAGCCGGAGAACCGGCGGATGTGTACTCGATCCTGCAGGAAGCGCATCGTGAGCTGGCACAGTCGTCGTATCCGAAGCTGCTTTTCACAGCGAATCCGGGCGCTCTGGTCTCCCCATCCGTCGCCGAAATTTTTGTGAAGAACATTCAGGATTGCGAAGTTGTAGAGTTAGGCGCCGGCATTCATTATCTGCAGGAAGATCATCCTGATGTTATCGGGAACACCGTCCGTGAGTGGTTAATCAGACTTGGGGTGGGTTCGGACCAGTGCAAAGGTTGAGGAAATCCGGCATACATCCGAAGAGCGTGATAGCAACTTCCGCATGTGACGATCCTCCTGTAAGGGGCAGCCCGGGGTAGAAAAGTGTCCGAAAGCGAGATAGATTGATCGTAGCAATAGACGCGGGCTGGTGTAGCGATTGCTGGCGCGACCGAAAGCGGCGATCAAACACGCCGACAAGCGGTGTGCAGGCTATCCAGCGTGACGACAACGCGTCTTCAGAAGAGGGGGTAACTATGGGCACGCAACTGAGCCATCGCTGCAAGACCTCGCTGTATCGACTGATGTCCGGCCACGCGCAGGACAAAAGTATTGTGTTTCTCATGGCCGCCAACCGCGACGCCGCGCGCAAGGAAGCGACGGACGCGCTGGCTGCGATCCATGGCATCGCGCCCGACAATGTATGTCTCTACAACCTCGCCTCGTTCCGCGAGCTGATCGATAGCGGCGTCAGCGAAGATGAGGATTTGCGCATCTTCGAGGTGGCCTGGGAAGGCCCGAACGTCAGCACATGGGCGACACACCCGCTTTTCCTGACTGATGACGCCACTCTGCTCGGCAAGTGGGCCGAGTTGTATTCGGACCTCGCGAGGGAGCTGGCTACCAGCGCTATCAAGCGGGCGCGAAGTTAAGCCGCTGGCCTTGCGCTTGCAGGCGGCGCTCATTGGCGCGTTGGTTAACGTTAACGCTTACGGCAGCTCCACAAGAACTGCGTTTTGGCCTGGATACCTTGGCTTTCCGGGTTCAACCGGATCGTTGCCGAGGCGTCTCCTGATCATTCATGAGAGAAAACTCTTTTAGAACAGCTTTTGCCATTGATCCTGCTTCTGCATATCCGCGCGAGTGTTGACCTCAATCATCACGCCACCCGGCGAGCGGCAAAAGAACCGCGATCCACGCGAGTTGTTGAAGACCTCCGTTTCCATGCGGACGCCACCTTCCAGGAATTCCTTGTAGAGGGTATGGACGTCATCGAGGCTGTCTACCTCCAGGCCGAAGTGGAAGTTTGTGGGCCAAACCGGCACTTCCTCAGCGACGTGGTCCAGAACGATGTCAAAACCGTTCCGTTTGAGCAGACAGCTCTGCCCTACGGCGACGATCTCGCAGCCGAGGTATTTTTCGAAAAATGCAGCCGTCTCGGCTACCTTGGTAGTGGGGAAGCTCAGGTGGTTCAGCTTCGCTTCTTTATGAAGGTTCATGATCGATCTCGCAGAGAGGTTGGAATGTGCTGTAGTGAGAGCGGTCACTGATCCGCGCCCTGTGTGGCTGTACGGCCCGAGTGACCTCCCACAGAGATTATTTTGCGAGTAATTGCTCGATTTTTAAACTCGCATTGGACAGGGACTTTGCCTGGAGCGTGAGGGCCAGCACAGACGGGGCTTTCGCGGGTCTGCGGCGACACCGATATGAACAATTGCTCGCATTTATGAGGCCGCGCAGAACGGTGCCCGATATCCTGGCGTCAGGATGCGCGGTAACGACCGGACGACCCGCGAAGCGGGCGTGACGCGGCTCGGAGCGTCGCCTATTTCCTGACCCGTGACTTTTCGGGCTGACGATCCACGATCCCCAGGTATCCGAGTAGCGCACGGCCGACACGGGATTCCAACGCTGCGCGGTCCACTTCGCCGCGCTCTCCCGCCGCGTCGACCATGGCACGCAGAATGGCGAGGAGGTCGTCGGTGGCTACCTCAGTGCTCGGCTGCTGCGGAATATCGTCATGGTCCAGAATTTGCCGGATCAATTCGCCAAACGCGGCGTTGTCTTTCGCCAGCTCCTTGGCGATAGCGGGGCGGTTTTCCTCGAAGTCGAGCGCGCGCGCAAGCACGGGACGGCGCAGTTGCTGGTGGACTGAGACGGCAATCAGGTAATTCAATGCCCGCTGACCGGTTGGCTGGCCGAGCGCACCTTTAGCCTCTACGAGGAACACGGCATGCTCACGCTTGCTGAGGGCAACGATGATCGCATCCTTGCCGGGGAAGTACTGATACAGGGTGCCAACGCTGACACCCGCGCGCTGCGCGACGAGATTGGTATTCAGGCCGTCCAGTCCTTTGCTTTCGAGCACACGCGCCGCTGCCTCCAGAATTGTAGCCACGGTCTGTTCGGCGCGGGACTGCTGGGGAATCTTGCGCGGCTTTAATGATTGACGCCTGTTCGTCGTCACGATGCGACCTGATAAAAAGCGAGTATTGACTCGGATTCTACAGCGCAACAAACGCCGTGCCTTAACACGTCTTGTGACGATGCCGCGTCCGAGCGCACAGCGTTTCGCGGATTGGGGCAAAATGGCACGACCCGTACCACGGGCAATGCCGCGTACGGACTTCCAATTACGAACGCAGGAGGCAAGCATGAGTTTTGACGGTTCGGCCATCAAGGCACTGCTGGACGATGCAGTTTCGAAGGGCGCCATTCACGGCATTGCGGCCGTGGTCGTTGACCGTAGCGGCCAGCTGTTCCATCACGCCGCCGGCGAAGCCGGCCAACACGCGATGTTCCGCAACGCCTCAATGACGAAGGCCATTGCCACTACGGCGGCACTGCAGTTCGTGGAGAAAGGGGTGTTGAGCCTCGATGCCACGGTCGAATCGATTTTGCCGGAGTTCGGTCAGTTGCAAGTGCTGGACGGCTTCGACGGCGACAAGCCACGCCTACGCCCTCCTGCCAGCAAGGCCACGGTGCGCCAACTGATGACGCACTCGGCCGGCCTCGGCTACTTCTTCCTCAACGAGAACTTAAAACGCTACCACGAGCTCACGGGTGAGCCGCATCCTCTCACCGGACTGAAGCGCAGTCTCTCGATACCACTCGTCAATGATCCCGGCACGGCCTGGGAGTACGGCACCAACACCGACTGGCTCGGGCTCATTGTCGAGAAACTATCGGTTCAGAGTTTGGGCAGCTACCTAAAGCAGCATGTGTACGGGCCGCTCGGAATGAACGACTCGACCTTCGTGCCCAGTGCCGAGCAGCGTGGCCGGCTGTTGCGCGTGATGCAGCGCCAGGCTGACGGCACGCTCACGCCTTCGGGGATCGATTTACCGCCGACCTCCGAGTGGGACGCTGCCGGCCACGGGTCCTACGGCACGGTGCAGGACTACGGCCGCTTCCTGCAGGCATGGCTCAACGATGGAGCCGGCATCCTCGAACCGGCCACCGTGCGGATGGCGCTGCAGGACCACCTCGCGCCGATCAAGCTTCCCGAGGCGATGACGCCCACGGTGCCCGAACTGTCGAACCTGGTGCCCCCATCACCGGCACCGCAGAGCTGGGGGCTGGGCTTCTGCCTCACGCTCGCCGACCTGCCGGGCATGCGCAGCAGCGGCACTGCCGACTGGGCCGGCATCTTCAATTCGTTCTACTGGCTCGATCGTTCCAGGGGCGTCGGCGCGGTGCTGATGACGCAAATCCTGCCTTTCTTCGACATGCCTGTCGTCGAGACGCTAATTGGCTTCGAGACGGCGGTGTACCAGCAGGTGGGGGCGGCCGTACCGGCGGCATAACACCAGGGCGAGAGGTGAGGCCGGGACCGGCCGCATGTGTGCGTCAGCCTCATGCGGTCGGAAGCGCCTCGAATGACTGTGTCGTGGAGACAAGCCCCCATGAGTGCATTCAGTCGAAGGGATCTACTGAAGTTTGCGGCGAGTGCCGCGGCGAGCGCAGTCATTCCCGCACTGTCGTCGTGCGCGACGAACAGTTCCCCGGCTGGGGGTAGGACGATGCGGCGCCGCCGCCCGTCGGATTCGGACTGGCCGACGGAGAGCGACTGGGCGGCGCTCAATGATCGGGTTGGCGGCCGGCTGAGCCGATTGTCCGCGCCGCTCTCAGTCTGCCGACCGACGCCCGACAGCACGGCTTGCCAAGCCGTGCTTCGCGAACTCAAGAACCCGTATTACCTGGGAGATGAAGCGGCGCTAACGCAGACATCGGGCTGGCTAGACGCCTGGATGTCCATGCCGAGCGTATATGCGGTCGCGGCCATCGATTCACGGGATATTTCGGAGGCGGTCAATTTCGCTCGCGAGCGTAATCTGCGACTCGTGATCAAAGGCGGGGGACATAGCTACCAGGGAACGTCCAACGCCCCGGACTCGTTGTTGATCTGGACGAGGCGCATGCATGGGATCGAAATGCATGATGGATTCATTCCGCAGAGCGGCGAAGACCGGCAATCGGCTCGGCCGGCAGTCACCGTCGGTGCAGGTGCGATCTGGATGCATGTCTACGATGCGGTGACCACGCGCGCCGGCCGGTACGTCCAGGGCGGCGGCTGCGCGACGGTCGGCGTCGCCGGACTCGTCCTGGGCGGTGGCTTTGGAAGCTTCTCGAAACGATACGGGAACGCCGCAGGATCGCTGCTGCAGGCGGAAGTGGTGACGGCCGATGGCGCCGTTCGGGTCGTCAATGCTTACCGCGAACCGGACCTGTTCTGGGCACTTAAAGGTGGGGGCGGTGGAAGCTTTGGTGCGGTCACGAGCGTGACGCTCGAAACCCATCCCTTGCCGGAATACTTCGGTGCGGTCATGGCGAACGTCAACGCGCATTCGCCGGAAGCGTTCCGGCAGCTGATCGCAAGATTCATTGCGTTCTACGCAGAGAGTCTGCTGAACGAACATTGGGGTGAAACGGTGTCGCTGCGCCCCGATGGGACCTTGCGAATCTCGATGCTGTTTCAGGGCCTGAGCCGCGATCAGGCTGCGGGCGTGTGGCAGCCATTCTTCGACTGGGTAGCCAGTCCCTCCTCAGGATGTTCATTGTCGGCCGCGCCGCAGATCCTGGCGGCTCCGGCGCAGCGGTTGTGGGATCCCGCCTTTATGATGCAGCACGTGCCCGGCGCGATGATGGTCGACAACAGGCCCGGTGCCAGTGCCAATGATGTGTTCTGGTCTGCTAATCAAGGAGAGGCGGGCCAATTTCTCTATGGCTACGAATCCGCGTGGTTGCCTGTGTCGCTGCTGACTCAGCCCGCGCAAGCGCGACTCGCGGATACGCTTTTCGAAGCCACGCGTCACTGGTCGGTCAGTTTGCACTTCAACAAAGGACTTGCAGGAGGATCAGTTGACGCACGTCAGCGGGCAGCGGACACGGCGATGAACCCGGCCGTGCTTGACGCCTTTGCGCTCGCGATTATCGCAGGCGAGGGCGCTCCCGCCTTCATGGGCATGCCTGGGAACGGCCCCGATCTCGAGCATGCCCGGCAGGCTTCGCTGAAGATTCGGCAAGCGGCTGACGTCTTAAGAGGCATGGTGCCGGATGCCGGTGCTTACCTGGCCGAAAGCAGCTTTTCCCAATCCGATTGGCAACATGCGTACTGGGGGAAGCATTACGACCGCCTCAGATCGGTCAAGCAGCGGTACGACCCCGATGGCCTGTTCTTCGTCCATCAAGGCGTGAGTTCCGAAGCATGGAGTCTGGATGGCTTCACGCGGTTGGCGACGTGAATAGATCGTGGTGATGGCCACGTCTGCGTGCCCGAGCAACGCTTGCTCTGCACGGATGTCATACCCCGACTGTCACCGATGGCTACTTGTGGCGACGTGTGGCAACATCGCGGTGATCTCTAACTCACGTTGGGCCACGTGCAGGCCCACACACTTCAGGAGAACTCATGTTCGACCACGTCAAATTCGGTGTCAGCGACTATGCAGCGAGCAAAGCATTCTTCCTCAAGGCACTCGAACCGATCGGCGTAGCGGTTGTCGCAGAGGGGTCGCCGACGTACGGTGTCGAGCTTAGCCCCCCGGGTAAGGCTTCATTGTGCCTGTATCAAACCGGGGAGAAGCCGGCGCATCTCCACCTGGCGTTCACGGCCGAGAATCGCCAGCAAGTCGATGCTTTCTATCGCGCGGCTCTGGAGGCGGGTGGTAAAGACAATGGTGCGCCTGGTCCGCGCCCGCACTACCACGCGAACTACTATGCAGCCTTTGTCATTGATCCGGACGGGCACAACATCGAAGTGGTTTGCCATCAACCCGAGGCCTAACCCTTCCAGCTCCAGACGCTCAACCTGCACCCTCGTCACGCCGTACTTCAGGACCGTCCGGATATCTGGACTGTCCGTAGCGAATCAGCAGCACGCCTACCGCTATTAGCACGATGGCGCCGGCCGACGCGACAAGATGCAGTTCGGTATTCGCACCGGCGCGCAGGATCACGTCCCGCGCGATCGAGACGATCGCAATGTAAAGGGGAAAGCGCACCGGTAATTGCCCCGCCTTCAGGTATTGTCCGACCATAGCAAACACTTCCAGGTACAGAAACATAAGTAGCAGGTCGGTTAATGTGACCCCGTCGGACTCGGCCATCGTCCAGATCAGATGTCCCATTGCCAGCGCGGTTCCGATGCCGATGACCAGCAAGCCGAGCAGCTCGGCCATCTCTATCACTTGCTCGAGCCGCTTCCTGATGCGCATTTGCATCGCGCCTTCATACTTCATATATACAGTGCTCCTTGCCAGAAGATGCTGATTGTCTAACTTAGCGTATTGGCATAGCGCATAGATGCGTCACCGCGTCGCGGCAGGTAGTGGGCGGCAGATGTTCCATGCATCGCGGATGCAGAGACCGCTTACAAGCATAGGGACCAGGCTCTTGTTGAATGGTCGGCGTTCTACAACGCGCAAAGTTGCTTTGCAATTCAGGACATATGCGCACCCTCGCTGCCAATCTATTATCCGTGGCTGGGTTCGGTCGTGGGACATTTGGTGCCCGCCGGTGTCTCGCCTCTGCAGTCACGATAAAGGAGCTAACAATGGAAAATTCACCGCCTAACGGCGTATCGAACGCTTTTGTCGTGACGCATCCACTCGATCCTGAAGATGGGAAGATCATCGAGATGATGCGAGCCGGCGCCAGTTCCACCAAAGGTATGAAGTTAGGGATCGAAGCGCGCGGGGCTTTCGATGCCATGATGGAAGGCGTTTTGCCGCATGACAATGTGACGTTCGAACACGACACAGTGGGCGGCATCCCAGGGATCTGGGTGATTCCTGCACACGGTCGGCCGGACGAGGCGATCATCCATCTGCATGGAGGATGGTTTAACTTCGGCTCCGCCAACGCATTCCGCCACCTGGTCGCGCATATCGCGGCGAGAAGCGGAATGAGGGCGTTTGTTCCGGACTATCGGCTGGCTCCCGAGCATCCGTTCCCTGCAGCCGTTGATGATGTGCTGGCCTGCTATCTCGGACTCGATGAAAGGAACATTGCCCGGATTGTTATAACCGGGGACTCGGCCGGCGGTAACCTCGCCCTGGTTCTCGCATCGCGCATCACTGGCAAGGACGTCTCTGCGCAGGCGACTCTCGTCGGAGTGGTTGCATTGTCGCCCGTTACCGACCTGACGCTCTCGAGCGCGACATACGAGACACGCGCGGACGCCGATCCGCTTTTCACGCGCGCGCAAGTGTCTGAGCTTGTGCATTTCTATTTGCGTGGCGCCGATCCCAAACATCCCCACGCTTCGCCGCTCCATGCACCGTTGACCGGTTTGCCTCCCGTTCGCGTTCACGTGGGAGACGATGAAGTGCTACTGGATGATTCGCGTGAATATGTCCGGCGCGCCATCGCTGCAGGTGTCGATGCACGGGTAGATGTCTGGATGGGGATGCCACACGGATTCGCTGGCAGGATCGGAACGTTGAAGGCCTCGGGAGAGGCTCTTGAGGGCATCGGAGTGTTTCTCGGAGAGAAGCTGCAATCGGCAATCTGATCGTGAGCTGATAGCGACACGTGCGGTTCCAGATGCTCGCCTGCTCTGCTCAGCGATGATACGGCGACGCGTCATGGTGCAACGGCTCCGTTGCACTCAGCGCAATTAGAGCGGTGAAGGCATAACGCTCGACCAGTCAGGTAAGGCATCAAGATCCGGCCGCATCGTGACGCTTTCCTGTTCGTTGGGATCCGTTCGCGCGATCACCGCGACGCAAGGCTCATCCGCGCTCGCGTTGTACGGAATATGCGGCACCCCGGCGGGGATGTAGAAGAAATCTCCGGCCCGAACCACGGCATGGTGCTCCAATCGTTGGCCATACCAGCACCCAGATACGCCGCTCAGCTGATAGATGGCCGTCTCATGTTCCGCATGGAGATGCGCTTTGGCACGGGCACCCGGCGGAATTGTTGCAAGCTGAAGATGCACAAACTTCGATCCCACACTTTCAGCTGAGATCCCTACAGCATAGGTCAGCCCTTGCTTCCCCTCGAACTGTGGGCCAGCTTGCACCAGTTGGCAGGTGGAGGTGTCAGGCTTGTGTGCGCTAATGTTCATAGCTTCTCCAGACAATGAGCGCCGACGTCGGCGAATTGGCGAATTGGCGAGCATACGACCGCAGAATACACCCGCGCGCTGGGGCCTCCCCACGCAAGGCATAGTCGAACACAGAAAAAAGCTGGCTCGATTTCGGAACGGCGATAAATTGGACTATGTTGTATAGCACTGTGCCCGTTCACGACGGGTTCCACGGCGCAATCGAAGCCAGGAAGGTGTCGGTAAGTCGCGAGGAATCAAATATGGGTGACATCCGTTCCAGTTCCATCAGTCGCCGCGAGCTACTGGCGATGATCGGCAGGACAACCAGCGCTGCTGTCATGTATCAGGCGATGAGCAGTCTCGGTTATGCCGCTGAGTCCGACTTTCAGGGTCCGGTCAACCTTGAAGGCGCGCCAAAGGGTACCTCAGTGCTTATTCTTGGCGCGGGCCTGGCAGGCATGACAGCGGCCCTTGAGTTACGCAAAGCCGGTTACAAGGTCCAGGTGCTCGAGTACCGGGATCGTGCCGGTGGCCGTTCGTGGTCGTTAAGGGGCGGCGATACCTACACGGAGCTTGGTGGCTTGACGCAGCATTGTGACTTTGAAAAAGGGTTGTACATCAACCCGGGGCCATGGCGAATTCCGTACCATCATCGCGCGCTGCTTCACTATTGCAAGCTGCTTGGCGTCAAGCTTGAAGCTTTCGTTGAAATGAATGCCAATGCGTATCTCCACAACAGCAAGGCCTTCGGGGGCAAGCCGCAGCGATTCCGCTACATCATGTCCGATTTCAACGGCTATGTCTCCGAGTTGCTCGCGAAGGCCACAGACCAAGGCAAGCTCGACCAGGAGGTGGCAAAGGACGAGCGGGATATCCTGCTTGAGGCGCTGAGGAGATGGGGGGCGCTTGATGACAAATACGCCTATACGTCCGCCACCGCCAGTGGGATGCGCGGCTACGACAAGGACCGCGGCGGCGGCCCCGATGGTGCGCCGACCCCGTCCACACCCATCTCGCGGGCCGACATTTTGAAGTCCGGGCTCTGGCAGCACCTGAGCTTCCCGTTGACCTACGAATTTGCGCCGACGCTCTTTCAGCCGGTCGGGGGCATGGACATGATTGCGCAAGGCTTCGCTCGCGAGGTAGGGTCATTGATCCAGTTCAACGCCAAGGTCACGGATATTGCGCAGAACGATTCGGGCGTCACGGTCACGTACGTGGATGCCCAACACGGTGGCGAAGCCCGTCAGGCTAACGCCGACTGGTGCGTATGTACGGTTCCGCTGTCGATTCTGAGCCAGATCAGGAACAATTTTTCGAGCACCCTGCAAGCTGCAATCAACGCGGTTCCGTATGCTCCGGCAATCAAGGCAGGGTTGCAGTTCAAGCGCCGCTTCTGGGAGGAAGACGAGGCAATCTACGGAGGCATCAGCTACACGGATTTACCAATCGGTCAGGTATCCTATCCGAGTACCGACTATCAGAAACCAGGCAAAGGCGTGATACTTGGCGCGTACATGTTCGGTATCAGCGCTGTTGAGTTCACCTCGCTTTCACCGTCCGAGCGGCTGCAGCGCGTGCTCGAATATGGTACGCAGTTGCACCCGCAAATGAGCACGGAATTCGACAATGGCATTTCGGTAGCCTGGCACCGCGTCCCATGGACGCTTGGCTGCTATGGGATGTGGAAAGACGATACGCGCCAACAGTACTACAAGGATCTTTGTGCGATCGACGGCCGTACGGTCCTGGCGGGCGAACACTGTTCGTTCGTGAATGCCTGGCAGGAGGGAGCGATCCTGTCGTCGCTGAGCGCGATAGGACGGCTGCACCAACGCGTAATCGCCGGCAGCTGAGATGAACGTTCGCCTGTTCTTGACTGAGGAGGGATTTGAGCCATGAGTCGAATCCATCAAACGTTCGCGGTTGTACTGCTGACGCTACTCGTCAGCAATGCCGCACTCGCTGACCCGGCTGACCTGGTCGGCGCCAATTCGTTTCCTGAGCGCGATGGCCAACACCTCTACATGTCCATCTGCCAAGGCTGTCACATGTCGAGCGCGAAGGGCGCAACCGGTGCCGGTACTTACCCACCGCTGGCAAACGATCCACGACTGGCCGGCGCAGCCTACCCGATTTCTATGGTGCTTTATGGACAAAAAGACATGCCCGGATTTGGTGGCTTTCTGGACGATGCGCAGGTTGCCGAAGTGGTCAATTACGTCCAGACGCACTTCGGAAATAATTTCGACGGGAAAGTCACTGCCGATGACGTGAAAGCATTGCGGCAACCCAATTATCAGTATTTCACGCTCGACTGAGTGACCGTCAAAACGGCGGCCGTCCAATCGCGGTGTAGTATTCGACCATGTAAGCGTGCTTGCCCGGCCTCAACGGCGTGCAAATTTGACGCATCCATGACCGGGACGACAATCTGGCTAAAGTGCGTGGAAACGCTTCAACGAAGCGTATGGTGGCGTCGGCCGTGACAACGCCATTGATGGGAATACATCATGTCAACCGAGTGGAAAACGTCGCGCCAAGCTGTTTATCCAGCGTTTCTGGCAGCCGACCAGCGCGTGCATGACCTGCATGCCGGGGAGCTGGGGCAATGTCATGAGCCTTGCCCACTGGACGATTGCATTCCATACCGGCCTGCTCACCGGACTCCTCGCCGTACTTTTGACCTTCACGCCTGCGGCTAAACTCTACTCGAATCGATACGGCAATGCGCTTGTCGTCGGCTTCCTGACGACGGTAGGCGACGCCTATGCGCACGCGAGTCACTACCGCATTCCTTATGTCGAACACATCGTGACGGGTGCTGTTTCAGGTCTCCTGACGCTGATTGCCTCATATCTCTTCGAAAACCGCGCGCGTCGCATTCGGGCGGCGTGGACTCGGGTTTTCGGATAGCTTGCCCGTTGATTTTCTGAATCTTCGCCCGCGGAGCACCGCCTCCGTCGCCTCCCCCTGTTGCTCACTTGCCGCCAGTGACATCGAGGAACGTGCCTGTGATGAAGGAAGCCTCGGCGCTTGCTAGCCATAGGATCGCCCGCGCAACCTCTTCAGGTTGACCGCCTCTTCCCATTGGGATCGAATCTTTGACGCGATCCACCCGTCCAGGCTCTCCGCCGCTGGCATGCATGTCGGTGTAGATGTGCCCAGGGCGAATGCAGTTGACGCGTATCCCATCCCGCGCGACTTCCTTGGCGAAGCCGGTAGTGAATGTCTCAACGGCACCTTTCGAGGCAGCATAGTCGACATATTCGTTTGGACTGCCGAGCCGGGCTGATGCCGATGAGATGTTGATCACGGCGCCGCCTCGACCATTGTAACGACGCGACATGCGCTTCACTGCCTGCTGTGCACAGAGGATAGGGCCGATCGAGTTGACCGCGAAAATACGCTGCATCCGTTCGAATTCGAGATCCTCTAGCCGAGACTGCTGCGCAATTATCGCGGCGTTATTCACCAGCACATCGATCCGGCCGAACTCCCGGTCGATCGCGGCGAATAGCTGAGCGACCTGCTTTGGATCTGCGCTGTCTGCGCGCACGGGTAAAGCCCGGCGCCCGACAGCTTCCACATCAGCCGCCACCGCAAGGGCGGCAGACTCGTTGGAGACGAAGCTTATCGCTACATCGTAACCTTGTGCGGCAGCAAGCCGCGCAGTCGCCGCGCCTACGCTACGGGCTCCACCCGTTATCAGAATCAACGGGGCCTGCGGAGCAGTATTCATTTAGTGATCCTCCACGTGTGGTGTCTGCGCTGTGACGACTTTTATCGGAATGCGTCTTAGCTGGGCCGAATAACGGAGTCGTGTCAATCGCCTTATGCGCAAGAGCGTCAAGCGGCCCACGCGTTGATGTCGAGGACCGCGTCAGCGAACGCTTCGGGTGCCTCCTGCGGAAGATTATGGCCGGCGTTCGGCACGACGCGGTTCTGATGGCGTCCGGTGAAGCGCTGTGAGTTTGCCTGTCTTCCCCCGGGTGGCGAGACGCCATCGGCGTCCCCTTCGAGCGTGATCGTGGGCACCGTGATCGACGGCATGGCGGACAAGCGGCGCTCGATATCGTCAAACCGGGGATCGCCGTCGACCAGTCCGAAACGGTGCCGGTAAGAATGGACGACCACGTCGACGAAATCGGGATTGTCGAACGCCACTGCCGAGCGCGCGTAGATGTCGTCGTCGACGCGCCAGGTCGGCGACCACAGCGACCATAAGAGACGACAGAACTCGCGCCGGTTTTCAGTTAGTCCAGCCCGGCCGCGCTCGCCGTGAAGGTAGTACTGGTACCACATTCGGTATTCTTTTTCGGGGTCGGCTGGCTGCAAGGCGGTGGCTATATTCTGGATGTTGTAGCCGTTGACCGAAACCAGTCCCCGCGCTCTCGACGGGTAGAGCGCTGCCACGATGCATGCCGCCCGGCCGCCCCAGTCGTATCCGCCGAGCGTGGCCTGGCCAATCTGAAGTACATCGAGCAGCGCTAACAGGTCCGCCGCAAGCGCCGCCTGCTGGCCCGAGCGAACTGTCGTGGGCGCAAGGAAGCGCGTTGGCCCGTATCCCCGAAGATAGGGGGTGATGACGCGGGCGCCCTGCGATGTCAGGCGTGGCGCCACTTCCTCGTATGCGTGGATGTCGTAAGGGAAACCGTGTAGCAGGACCACCGGCCATCCGTCGGCATCGCCCTGTTCGTCATAGGCGATGTCAAGCAGGTCAGTTGCAATATGTTTAAGCATGGAGCCCTCCTTCGCATGAAGTCGTCCGGCCGGTTACGGCGGATTCTCGCCGATTAACTTGTAGGTGCCGCCGGTATAACCGAGCATGCAGGTTGCGGGCCGGAAAGTGAGCGGGAGATTGAATCAGCGATGCAAATAGCAGGATATCTATCTTGTAGCGGTCCATCAAACCAGATAAATTGCGAAATCGCGTTAGATAAACTCTTTCGGATGGAACAGGTGTTGCCCCGCTTAATGCCTTGCGGGCCTTCGAGGCTGCTGGCCTGCTGGTCGCACCGTTCGCCGATCCTCATCTGCCGTTGCGCGGCAGCACGCGTAAAAGCAAAAGACCGACTTCCGCTCATTGTTAGCCATACTGAAATGTGCCATTTTCCCGATAACCTCGGTCTCGCTACTGATTTACTGCTGCACAAAGAAACCGGCATGGTCGAGTCGTGGGGCGACTATATCGTTGTCCGCACACCCGACGCACCCGAATACTTTTTCGGTAACATGCTCGTCCTGCAGCGGCGACCCGCGGAAAGTGATCGGGAGCGGCTGGAGCATGACTTTACGCAACTCGTCGGGACACCGCCGCTCATCGCGCACCGCACGTTTACGTGGCCAGAGAGTGCCGACAGCGTCGTAACCGTCGACGCATTCATCGAACGAGGCTATGACGCGACTGTGTGTCGGGTGTTGGCTGCCAATCCTGATGATATTCGTCCGGTTGCGACAAACTCATTGGTCAACGTGCGTCCGTTTGTCGTGCAGCAGGATTGGGACGATTGGTCTCGAATGCATCTCGCCGACATGGCCGATCCGACGGACATCACCTCACAGCGCTACATGGCGCATCAACAGACGGCTTACAAGCGTCTAATCGAACGCGGTCTGGGAAACTGGTGGGGAGCTTTTATCAATGACGAGCAGGTCGGAAGCCTCGGTTTGTTCTTCCTTGACGGCATTGGGCGCTTCCAGTCAGTTATCACCGGGCCACAGCATCGAAACCGAAATGTCTGCAAGACCTTGGTGAGCGAGATTATCAGGCGGACCGCCGGACGTTCGGACCAGCTTGTCATCGTTGCAGATGAGAGCTACCACGCCGGGGAAATATATGAGGCAATGGGTTTCCAGCGGCAAGGGCGCGTCGCCAGCTTGTGTCACGAACCGCGTAATGCGACTGCGCGCTGAGTCCATGCAGAACGATTTGAGAAGCAAGGATGCGGATGAACAGAAGAAAGAGATTGACCTTTTGGGGCGCTGACGAAAACGACGACAGTTTGCCGCGCGCCGTCATGGATGGTCGAAAGACCGTCACCGCCGATACGGTCGCGGAGTATTACAAACCGTACGGCGAATACGGCGACGGCAGTTACGCACCGGGTGACATCATCGAGGTCTACGATTTAAAGCAGAGGCTTCGCTGCATCATCAAAGCGACCAAGGTCTATACAATCGAATTCGGCGACATTCCGGAGGAGGTCTGGCGCGGTGAGACGTTCTCCAGTGCAGAGGAGTTCCGGGAGGTCCATATTCGCTGCATGCCGCATGAAGACCTGCATAATCGTTTCAAACTGGTCACTCTGCATTTTGAATTGATCGAGGTCGTAGCGCGGGAAGTCACTGACTGATGCCAAAAAAGTTCGAGGCCATGAAGATAGCCGGCGGTCCCCCTAAAATGAAGCTGTGGTTTTCGACTGCTGAGCGTCCGCTCTCCGCAGACCTGAAGGGCCGTAACGGGTCCGCTTGGCGTCCACCGCGAGGCGGCGGACTTCCCAAGCCGGTCAGATGCTGCCGTTGGTGACGTGCAGCCATGGGGCACCCTATCCGCCACCGACAGCGTTGCAATTCGGCTATCCGATCCGCAGTGCTGGTTGACCCATTCGCGTTGCGCGCACCTCGATGGCGGCTCGCAAGGGTCGAAAGACAGGTGGATGCTCAGCGTGACGAGCCCGGCGCCACCATGCCGCGACGCGGAATGGGGGTGGAGAAGACGATCGAGGTGCGCGTCTCGCCGTAGCTGTTAATGGAGGCGAGAAAACGCTCCAGTTGTTCGAGGCTGGGGGACACCACGGTCACGATGTAGGAATCGGCGCCGGCCACGTGATGGCATTCCAGCACCTCAGGTGCGCGGCGCAGCTTGTCGAGAAAGGCATTTTTGCCGGGCTGCTGCACGGTGATCCCGACAATGGCGCGCACGGGGTAGCCGGCCTGCACCGGATCTAGTTCGGCGCCCATAGAGCGCACCACGCCGGAGTCCTTCAGGCGCTTGAGCCGTTCCACCGTGGCAGGCACCGACAACCCGGCGGCAAGGGCCAGGGTCTTCAGCTGCGCGCGGCCATCCTCCTGCAGCGCCATGAGCAACGCCCAGGCTTTGGCGTCAAGTTGCAGTGCTTCGGTCATGACGGGCTTTCACCTGAAAAATCGAAGATCAAATCGATTTTCGCTTGGTGTTTCATTCTGTGCAACCCTTCTACGCCGTTGGATAATTCTCGGCATGGATTCCATCTTGCCATCACCCATACCCGTGCTGTTCGGCCAATCGCTACTGATCGGGCTGTCGATCGCTGCGCCTGTCGGGCAGATTGGATTGCTGGCCATCCAGCGCACGCTGGACCATGGCCGCCCGGCGGGGCTAGCCACTGGACTGGGGGCGGCATTCGCCGACGCAGTTTACGGCGCCATCGGTGCGTTTGGCGTCAGCGGACTGATCGCGTGGTTGCTGAGCCTGAGGCTGTGGCTGGGCTTGTTCGGCGGCGGCTTCCTGCTATGGCTGGCCTGGCGCATCGCCACAAAGCCGGCGGTGCGCAGCGCGGATCGCGCCCCGCCGGCCAGTACGCTACTGCGCTTCGTGGCCGGCACCTTCGTGCTGACGATGTCGAACCCGACGACCATTCTGTCGTTCATGGCGGTGTTCGGTGCGCTGGCAGGCCGCGCCCCTTCGGCGTCACCCTGGGTGATGGTGGTCGGCGTATTGGTGGGCTCGGCGCTGTGGTGGTTGATCCTGTCTACCGGTGTGGGCTGGTTGCGCGACCGTTTCGACGAACGTTGGCAACGCGCCGTCAACCTGTGCTCGGCCGCGCTGCTGGCTGGACTCGGGCTATGGCAGCTTGGCCACCTCATCATATGACCAACGGAGGATTCACCCATGCCGCGCCGACTGCACGCCAGCCACCGGATCATGGTCGACGCCGCGCTCGACCAGGCCTTCATGTTCTTCACGCCTGCCGGCGAGGAGCTGTGGGTTGACAGCTGGAAGCCAGCCTATGTCTACCCCCGCGACGGCCGCACAGAATCCGGTATGGTGTTCACCACCGGTCAGGGTGATGAGCTGACCATCTGGACCCTGGTTGACTTTGACCGCAAGGCACACCGATCGCGCTATTTGCGTTGCACGCCAGCCTCGCGCACCAGTCTTGTCGAGGTGCGTTGTGTCGCACTCGACGAGGCGCGCACCGAAGTATGGGTGAGCTACGAGCTCACCGCGCTGAACGCTGCGGGCGAGCAGGTGCTCGAAGATTTCGAAGGCGAGCGCTTCGCTGCAATGATTGACGACTGGGCACGTAAGATCGCGGCTTGTCGCGAGGTGCTGCTGGCAGCTTCAATCCGCTGAGTCGCTCGGCCCGTGGCTGCAGCAGCTTCGCGGCTTCGGCGACACCGACGTAAACCGCCAATTGCCAGAGGCCTCCGCTTGGGTTGGGCGAGTGCCGCCATGAATGGACGTTCGACAACGCAGCGCGAATCGTTGACACCGATTAGGATTCGGACGTACCAGACCTCGCGCTGCGAGTGCTTCCCGATATCAATCAATCGTCGCTGTTGGTGCGTCGAAACCAGTTTTGTCTATTTGGTCTTTACGTCCGATAAGGGGACGCGGATGCATATCGAATCAGGGGGCGCTTGGCCAAAAAGCAACATTCGATCAACTTCGGGGCTGCAATGATCAAGCGTAGGCAATTCGTTACGTCAGGGCGGTCAGTCATCGCGTATGTTGTAGACTCGCGGTTAATCTAGCTATCGATTGACGAGCGCAATATGAATATTCCTTTTTCAGGCGGGTGCGCATGCGGATCGGTTCGCTATGCATGTGTGCGGGAGCCCGTAGCCATGATCAACTGCCATTGCAGAGACTGTCAGATCTCAAGTGGCGCTCCTTTCGCGTCAGGCATCGTTGTCAAGACTGCCGACCTTGAGATCAGTGGTGAGCCGAAAACATATGCAGTTCCTGCAAGCAGCGGTGGCCTCACAACCCGTAGTTTTTGCCCTGACTGTGGAACCCCCTTGTTCACGCAAAGCTCAGCTTATCCACAAGTCACTTCTATCCGATTTCCCTCGCTAGACGACACCTCTGACTTTAAACCAATGCTAGACATATATACCGTTAGTGCGCAACGATGGGTTTGCTTTGATCAAGCAATTCCTCAGTTTCCTCAGTCGCCCCAGCAGTGAGTTTCGGGCAGGAAACCCACGATGAATTTCCACAAAAGCCTGATCGAAATAGCAAGGCGCTCATCCTGGTGTATGTCTGCATTGTCGGCGGTACGCGAAATGCGGCTGGAATCATGGTGTATCGGCGCAGGAGCGATCCGTAATCTGGTCTGGGACTCACTCCACGGATACGAGATTCCAACGTACCTACCTGACGTCGATGTTGCCTATTTCGACGCGTCTGATCTGTCTTCGACTCGCGACGCGGAAATTCAAAGGCGGCTTGCTGCAAGATGTCCCGGGATTCCATGGGAAGTCACCAATCAGGCCGCTGTTCATCTCTGGTTTGAGAATGTATTCGGCTACTCGGTGCCGTCCTTGACCTCATTGGTCGATGCGATCGCATCATGGCCGGAGTACGCGACGGCGGTAGGATTAACTCTTCTCGACGACGGGACAATTGATATCTACGCACCTTATGGGCTCGACGACCTTTTTTCGATGGTCGTGCGACGTAACCCGACGCGCGTCAGCATCGATACATACCGTAGGCGGCTCGAGCAGAAAAGATACCTCGACCGCTGGCCCCGAGTTACGGTTGTCGAATAGGATACCCGCGCCCTACGAAGGGAATCGGGACCGACAGAAGTCGGCCAGACAGAGACATCCGACCGCACGGGCAAGATCGGCAACAATCGACACCGGTAGGCCCCCTTGCCGTCGACCCCCTCTACTTGCAAGAATAAAAATGTCCGCCATGAGACCGACTCCCGCAAGGACTGAAAGCAGGACGTTTCGATGCTGCGGCATAGCGCTCTCGATTATCTGTTTTGGTGCATTCGCCCTGGCGGTTGCCCTTAAGCGCGCGGCAATTCGCGTTCAAATGTTGAACGGGATCGTCATTTTGCTCAGCATGTGTGGACTCCTATTTTTTGCTTGCATACACGCGTGGCGTGTGGGCGAAGTTCCTATCGGTAGGACGGCCCCCATCGTAGTATTTCGTCGACGAGAGCATCCGGTCGCGTTTTGGTGTGCGATGATTTTCTTTGTAGCGTTGGCCGCTTTCGTATTCGTCGCCGGGGCGGAAGTCATCTGGGGGTACGCAGTGTGGCCAGCGCGCCCACGCTTCTGAGCCCGCGCGCGGAATAGCCGATGCGGGCTCAGGTGTCTAACGACTCGTTCTATTCGCTGGCCGATACCCACGATAGGGCTGAAAGGCGACCAGCGTAGAACGCATTAAAGATATCAACGTTGCGACTATAAGTCGTCAACTCGGGACTCCGTGCGCCCCGATAGTGGGGCGAGCCATACTCAGTATGGGTTTGCCGAACGCGAAATAAAGTCGTCACTTCGCTCTTGAGATGTGGCCGTTGACGCACGGCCGCCGACGGTGGTCAAGGAATAATGCGACCGACGTATGCCGACCGCATCGGGCAGCACGCGGCCAGTTATGGACCTTTGCTGAGGACGCCCAGGCCGGGCGTCAGGCGACATTTTTCGATAACATCGTTGCATTCAAACAATGAACTGGAGCTGGGGTGATGCCCGTAGAAATACGTGAAGCTACTGTCGAAGATGCCGAGGCGATCGCAACAGTCCATGTGATCTCCTGGCAATCGGCCTATAAAGGAATCGTGCCGGAAAAGTTCCTGAGCGAACTTTCCGTCGAGGGGCGTTCGAGCATGTGGCAGAAATCACTTCGCGCGGGCAAGCCCCGAGTGTTGGTGGCATACGCGAACGAAGCGATTGCGGGCTGGATTGCCTTCGGTGCCTGTAGGGATGCGGATAAAGAAAGTGCATGGGCCGAAATTGAAGCGCTCTACGTATTGCCTGAGTTCTGGGGCAGAGGCATTGGCAAGCGCTTAAGCAATTCAGCAGGTCAATTGCTGCGTAGTGCCGGGTACTCGTTTGTCGCGCTTTGGGTGCTGTCAGAGAATCATCATGCCAGAGCGTTCTATGATCGAATAGGGTTCGCTCACGATGATTCAAGCAAGGTCATCTCCGTTGGCGGTGTTTCGCTGACGGAAGTTCGATACCACTGCTCTTTAACGAGCTAGCTGGCAAAAAACGCCCGTGCGAATGTCCGCTGTCCGGTGAGGCGACGGGCCGTTGTGGGTCCGGGTATCGCCCCCTGCGGTTGGCGCAGACTGAGTCTCCCTTCCCTTGAAAGGAGATCGTCATGGAAACGACTATTACCACCGGCGTGCCGCGCGTACCGTGGAACAGGGACAAGTTGACCGGGCAGAAGCCGCCGCTGAAGCTCGGGGAAATCTGGGCAATCCGGATCCGCCTGCAGCTCGGAGCGAGAACGCGTGATCTTGCGATGTTTAATCTGGCGATCTACAGCAAGCTAAGGGCATGCGGTCTGACGAGGGTGCGCGACGTCTGCCTTGGGTCCAGCGTGGCGCCGCGGGCGACTGACATGCAGCAGAAGACGCAGCGGCCGGTGCAGTTCGAGATCACCGAGCAAACCCGCGAAAGCGTGGAGGTTTGGATCAAGGCAGCGGGGCTCTCACCCTCAGACTTCCTGTTTCCGGTCCGGATTCACGCGTCGCCCCATCTATCGACGCGTCAGTATGCGCGGCTCGTGCATCGCTGGATACGGTCAATTGGACTCGACGACACGGCGTACTGCACGCACACGATGCGTCGGACCAAAGCATCGCTGATTTATCGCCGGACAGAAAACCTCAGGGCCGTACAGCTGCTGCTTGGCCAGACCAAACTTGAGAGCACAGTCCGATACCTCGGCATCGAAGTCTACGACGCGCTCGAGATGGCAGAACAGACCGGAGTTTGAGCCGCGGTTCCGCCGGACGGTAAGAGACACTGTCCGGCCGTTTTCATCCACCAACCAATCCTTTCGAGCGGCCGCTTGCGGGCCGGTAGTGGACGACGGGCAATGGGCGATGATGTCGGGACCTTTTCCTTCGTCCTGACGTGCGGCCCCCGAGGCGCATAAGCGATCCGCTGTTTCGGACGGTTTAACAATTGGACGTAAAGCCTCAGCGCGAAGCATATAGTTCAGCGGCACCACCGAATCCGGCCCTGTCCGCAAGTCGAACTAGCTGTGCCAGCGACGTAACCTCCATCTTCGCCATTACTCTCGCGCGATGGGCCTTGATAGTCTTTTCGGCCGTGCCTAGTTCTTCGGCCACCTGCTTGTTTAAAAGCCCCCTCACAACGAGCATCATGACTTCGCGCTCACGCGGGGTTAGTCTTTCGACACAGAGGTGGATCGCGTCAAGCTCGCAGCGGACGGCGTGTGTTTGCGTGGCGCGCTCCAGCGCGGCGCAAACCGCATGAAGCAGATCGATATCGCTCACCGGCTTGGTTAGAAAATCGGTAGCACCCGCCTTCATCGCACGGGCTGTCATAGCAATGTTGCCGTTACCGGTGAGGAAAACGATAGGCAACGCCGCTTTCAGTGCGTCTTGTAACTCTAGCCCATCGATATCCGGCAACCGCACATCAAGAATCAGACACGCCGGTGATGCGACAGATCGCATCCGGTCGAGAAACTCCCGGGCCGTCGCCGGCCGCGCCGAGGAGGGCACCGAGCGTGCCGAAGACGATCTGCACACCGCCGATGACGCGCGTGATTCCGGCCGGATCGAGTCCGCGTTCGCGCGCGAGCCAAAGCTGGGCGAACGAGAGGCCGACAAATACCAGATGCGCGAGGACGAACCCGGCGATCGCCAACTGCAGAGCAGGGTTGCCGCGCACCACGCGCAGGACTTCGCGCAGTTGCTCGGTGAAGGGCGCGCCGCGCGCAGCGGCGGCATCTTGCGTGCGGTCGTCCTTGAGGAGCGCGAGGCACACCGCCATGACGGCGCCGATTGCCCCGAGCGAATGGAACGTCGTGCGCCGGCCGTAGGCCGCGCCTAAGGTTCCGGCCAGCAGGAAGCTGAAGCCGACTCCGAGCGGAATGCCGATGAAGAACAGTCCGAGCGCCGTGCCGCGGCGACGCGCCGAAAAGACCTCGGCGAGGATCCCGACCGCTGCCGGGACCAGCGCTGCTTCGCCGGTCGCCACGAGGAAGCGGGCGGCGACCAGTTGCCCGAAGCTGTGGGCGGAGCCGGACGCGGCCGTGCAGACGCTCCAGACGAGCAATCCTGCCGCGATGACCCGAGTACGGCTGAAACGGTCCGCGAACGTGCCGGTGACAACGGCCATCACCGCATAGCTGAGGACCCAGACGGCCCCCACCAAAAGCCCGTACTGGGTGTTGGAAAGCCCGAGGTCGGCGATCAGGCTCGACGAGAAGCCGAGCGGGATGTTGCGGTCGATGTGCGCGAGGATATGGGTAAGCAGCAGCGTCGCCAATATCGCGCCGGGGTACTTCTTCCAGACCATGCATGTCGCCATGGATCCGCTCCGCTCGAGTAATGTTTTGTCGTGCTCTTCCACGACGGTTGTGGATCGGGGCTGCGAGGCGGGTGCGTCTGCAGCCCCGCGTATTCAGGCCGCGATCCGGAAGCCGCGTTGGCCGGGCCTGCGGTTCGGCGCGTAGCCCAGTGCGCTCAAGGTCTCGTCGGCGCTGCCGTAGCGCTCGCCGATCCTGTAGATGCGGCGCGCATCCTCGCCGCTCGCGACGTCCCGGTGCAGTTCGCGAGCAATGCGAACCACCTGTTCGACCTGCTGCACAGATGTCATGCGCTCGCCGGGTCTACCCCACAGGTTGTCCTCGATACCGACCCGCACATGCAGGCCCATCGCGATGGCCATCGTGTTGAGCGGCAGCACGTGGCGCATCAGGCTTTCGACGGTCAGCACCGCGTTTTGCGGGCAGCGATTGATGAACTCCATCAGGTTGCGCGGATTGGGGCCGTCGGCCCCGCCCCCGATGGCGACCCAGTTCAGCACCAGCGGACCGGTGTATTGGCCGCGCCGGATCAGTCTTTCTACGCTCTCGAGCTGGCCGACGTCGCCGAGCATGAAGTGAGGCTGGATGCCGGCGGCCTGCAGCCGTTTGAGGTGCTCTTCGACGAAGGCCGGCCCCGAGGGGATCCACATTTCCTTGTAGGCCTGGAAGTAAGCGGGGTGGCCCATCGAGGTATTGCCGCAGTCCTCGGGCGTGAGCAGCTCGGTGACGTTCATCTGGTTGGTGTTGATGGCGATGGTCACCTGGTCAGGCGCGGGCGTGAGACCGGCCAGCATGTGCCGCGTGTCGTCATTGAGCCACTCGGCCGCTTCGCCTTCGCTCTCCGGCGCAAACGAGATCGAGCCGCCCACTTGCAGCACCATGTCGGGCACCGCTTCGCGCAACCGGGCCAACGTTTCATTGAACTTCGACAGGCGCTTCGCGCCCTTACCATCTTCCTCGCGCACATGTACGTGGAGCACAGTGGCGCCGGCGTTGTAGCAGTCGACGGCCTTCTGGATCTGCGCGTCCATGCTCACCGCGATATCGTTGGAGTGGCTTCTACCCGGCTTTCGTACGCTGCCGCCTCTTCGATCAGGATCGGGGCCGCAAGGCTCATCGTATGTATCCCGAGCACGGATACGCACTGCAGAACGGCGGTGATTTCTTCCTTCGTCGCGCCCAACTCGAGCGCCTTGCCGATGTGCCGCCGCACGCCGGGCGCGTACAGATGTGTGCACGACGCGTCGACGGCGATTGCGATGAACTCGATCGTCTTCGCGTCGAGCACGCCTGAGATCATCGGCGCCATTCCCATTCCCACTGCCATGAATTGCTCCGTCCAGGCGGGATCGAGTTTCGCGAACGGATCCCAGTTCGGGTTCCAGTTGCCGCTCGCGCGCAGCGCATCGCAGATCGGGGTGGCCGTGGTGCCGTTCGTGTTCATAAGAAGAAAATCCTTCGCATTTAATGGGGAGGCCTGCATCGCGCTGCTGTGCAACAGTCGTGCAGGTGTTGAACCGATTCCAGGTGCCGGTCCTGATCGACGCTTGACTTTGCGGGTCAGGTTCTTACCATATGGGGACAACGCGGGAAGACCCTGATGCCAAAACTCGTTCGCAGCGCAAGCCTGACCCATTACGCGGACATTGCGCGCGCGTCGGGGCTCGACCCCTATCGCATGCTTGCGGAAGTCGGGCTGCCGGCGGACAGCCTGAGCGAGGTCGACCTCAGGATTCCGGCCGAAAAAGTGGCGCGGCTGCTCGAACTGTCGGCTCAGAGGAGCGGAGTTGAGGCATTCGGATTGCGCATGGCCGAGACACGCCGGGCATCGAATCTGGGTCCGCTCGCCCTGGCGGTGCGCGACGAGCCGACACTGCGCCACGCGCTGAACGCCGCGGCGCGCTACAGCCATCTGCAGAACGAGGCGCTGTTCATCAGCATCGAGGAAGAGGCGAATGTTGCGATCATTCGCGAGGAACTGCTGGCAGGCGAGGGCGTGCCTGTGCGCCAGGGCGCGGAGCTCGCGCTCGCGGTCATGTTCCGCTTGCTGCGCTTTTTTCTCGGCGACGAGTGGCATCCGAAAGCGGTTTGCTTCACGCACGGGGCGCCCGCCGAACGCACGGTCCATACGCGCGTATTCGGACCGAACGTCGGGTTCGGCCAAGCGTTCACGGGTATCGTCTGCGACGTCAAAGATCTCGAGCTACCGCTGCCGTCGGCAGACCCGGTCATGGTGCGATATGTGCACCGCTATCTGGGCGACGTGGTTAATGCTGGCGATCTCCCGCTGGCCGACGAGGTGCACAAGCTGGTCTTTCTGCTCCTGCCTTCAGGCCGTAGTTCGATTGACACGATTTCGCGGCAGATGGGCATGAGCCGTCGCACGATGCATCGACATCTCGCCGAAGAGGACACGACGTTCTCCTCGATACTGGATGCGGTGCGCGGCGAACTGGTGCTGCGCTATCTGGAGCGGCGCGAACGGCCATTTGCGGAAATCTCGGGCTTGCTCGGATTCTCGGAGCCGAGCGCGTTCACGCGTTGGTTCAGATCGCGTTTCGGATGCAGTCCAAGCCAGTTCAACGCGTCAGGACAGAGTCCGCGTGCCCGGCCGGGAAGGAAGCCGGCCACCTCGGCGTCGGCGAAGCGCAAGGACACCGGGCACTGAGCAGCCGCTGTTTTCAGGATCGCGCGCTTAGGGTTCGGCTTACGCGCAAGGCAATTAGAGCTGCGTCGGCCGCCACGACGGGTGTGGCTCGAACGCACGTAGCGCCGGCCAACCAGGCGTGGCCCAGTCCGCGATCTCGCCAAATCTCCCGGTATAGTTCGAGGCGCTCGGCGACCTCGCTGTCTTCACCAACATGGCCTCCTATAGCCGGTCATCATCCGACTGAGTCCAGTGCATAACCTCATGCGGCGACATCGCCGCGTGCACACTGTCCGGCGAGTGCCTTTCTGTCGATTTTGCCATTCACTGTAAGCGGGAATGCATCGATGACCACGATCCTTTGCGGCACCGCGTAGACCGGCAAGCGCTGCCGGCACGCCCGCAAAACAAACGCGATCTCAACCTGGGGGTTTGTCACGAAGGCGACGAGGCCGGTGGCTCGCCCGACTTCGTCGAGCGGCCATGGGACAACCGCGCACAGCGCAGCATGGCTGGCCGCTAGCACGACATGTTCGACTTCTTCTAGCTCGAGCCGGTTGCCGCGAATCTTTACCTGCGTATCGAGACGTCCCTGAAACACGATTCCGTGTCGCGTCGTTGCGCGCGCGGCGTCGCTGGATCGATACCAGCGATGCGCACTCAGACCCGGATAAGTCTTCGCAATGAACCTTCTATTGCCGGGTTCGTCAGTCGACAGATAGCCGTCGGCAAGCTGTGGGCCACCAATCAGCAACTCGCCCGTCTGCTCCGTGGCGACCGGTTCGAGCTCGGCATCCACGATCAGCAGTTCCACCCCTGGGAGCGCCTGGCCCAGAGGGATGACCGTGTGCTGCGGGTCGTCGAGGAATTCGGTGGTGACCTCGAAGCACGTGCTGGCGATGGTAGCTTCAGTCGGCCCGTACATGTGCAGCAGCCGGCCGTTCGGCGTGGCCCGCATCCACGTCAGCGCCAGCGAGCGAGGCAACGGCTCGCCGCCGAACAACGACAGTCGAACACTTGGGAATGCACCCGGTGTGAGCTTGCGCATTTGCTGCATGAAGCCAGCTACTGAAGGCACGCTATTCCAATGTGTAATCTGGTGCGTCTGGATGAAGCTCGCGTTATAGACGGGATCGACGGTTTCAGGCACGTACAGACAGCCGCCGTTCCCCCAGCAGACAAACATGTCGTGCACGGACGGATCGAAGCTCAGCTCGCATAGCTGCACATAACGTGCATCGCGCACTTTATCGACCAGTTGCAATTGGCCCTTCACATACGCATCGGCATTCGCATGCGTGATCGGCACACCCTTCGGCGCTCCCGTCGAGCCCGACGTAAAGAGTATGTAAGCGACGTCGTGCACGGCGCCCTGATGCTGCACATACGGCGCGCCTGGCAGCGGCGAAAGAGCGGGGGCAGCGGAGGGCAGATGCGATTCGTCCGCGTCCTCGTCGAGCAGGAAAATTTGCGGGCGTTCGTCGAGCAAGGAAAGCACTTCATCGAGCGACCCGGCGCAACGCCGATCGACCAGCATCAACGGCGCACCGGACCGCTCGATGATGGATGCAATCCGCGTAGCCGGCATCTTTGGGCTGAGTGGCACATAGGCCATACCGGCGTCGAGAATTCCCAGCACACCAACATAGGCGGCGACGCTGCGATGTCCAAATAGCAAACATCGGGCCGCGTCGCCACTCCGTGCGACCGCTGCCAGTCCCGCAGACACGCGACGTGCCCGAGTTTCTATTTCGCTGTAGCTGTAAAGACGGTCATCGACCCATAACGCAGGGCTGTCCGGCTGATTCGTAGCAGAATCGAAGAAGTAGGATTGCAACATCTGACCGACTCCGTAGCACACAAGCTTTGACCATTTTTAGCGTAGGCACCGCTCCGCGGTTGCACGTCACTTGCGTGCGGCGCAACGCCGTGATTTTTGAACACTTACGACGTGGCGCCTGCGGAAGGAGCAATTGACAGCCCTAGAGCCCTCGCCGAGGACGCTTGCCGCGCAGCGAAATCTTCATTCCCAAGCAATTGGGACTTGAGTTCTTCGATGCGATCCTTTATGCGAGTCGCCTCGCCAAGCGGCAACAGATTGCCCACGGCGCGCATATAGCATTCGAGTTCGTGGATGCGCATGCCAAGCGCGCCTGATGGACGGTCAATGAACAAAATGTCGTGCAACGCGATCGACCGAATGACAAAAATCGGCACGTCTGATCGCATAGGGCAAATGGTTTCCGAGTGAGCACCGCGAACGGCGCTTAGCGGATGGAATTCGCCAAGCATCAATCCAGCGTTCATATAGAACGGCTTCAACATCGAGTGCGCGCAGTCTATGTACTTGTAGTACAACTCCGCCCGAAGATTTCTTGGAAAGATGCATAGCGATAGCAGATCTGAGCGCCCCGACATGTTCCGGGCAACCCTGTTAAAGGAGGACGTCACGCGCATCATGACGTCGATGAATACATCGAAGCTCATCTCGCCGGCATCCAATGCGCAGAAGTACATTGCCCTTGCTTCGTGGGCGGGCTGCGCAAACGGGCAAACCGGCCCCTTGCGCCCCAAATCAGGATGCGGTTGCATGATGAACGTTTTGATCCATGCGAGTCCGGCTCCGAAAGTCGCGCGAAGAGCAGCGTCCGAAATCGAGTCAATTTCGGTGGATGGGCATATCGACTGCTCTATTTCCAGGAGCGCGCCCGCCGTCGTCCCTTGTGCTAAGCACACCTCAGTAGTGTCGATCATTTTTAGGTTACCGATTAATATGGATCCAAGATTGCTTCTGAGCAGGAAGCCCCCATACGGCCGATCGTGAACCGCCGATCTTGCTTCGGATTACAACCCCTTACGGCGAACATTCATCAGCTTCAGTCCACGCCACTGGCCTGGCTACCGGCGTGCCGGCATCGAGAACCCTCTCGCGCAGAAATTCTTCGAAATGAGCCATCACGGCGTTACGCGCTGTGTGCGAGAACAACGCGTGATCCACTCCCTTGAGGATCTCTACCGTAAGGTTCGTCAGTCTTTCGAGTTGGCGACCGCTCGGCCCAAAATGGATTTCCAGTTCGTCGCGCCCCGCATCGAGCGAACCGTACACCAGCGACGTTTGCACGCCCTTGCGTTCGAGGTCCATGATGAGATGGCGGCTCTCACCAGTCGAAGTATTGAGGCCGAACCGGCCTTCGAACGGACTCATGGCGAGCGAAGTCAGGCGCACGTTCCAGCGGCGTGCAAGCTCCGTGGCTTTCGCTAGCCCATCCGCGCGCCCGGTCAGCAACCGGAGCCATTTATCGGGGCTGCGGATCGCCCGCCAGTACGCCCGGTTCGATTCGAAGTGGAGAGTGCCGGGCTTCGTTTGCGGAGCGCCCCATAAGAAAAACGGCAAGTTAACCGACATGCAGCCCACCACGCGAGGATGCGCTAACGCTGTGTGAAGGCTGACGTACGCGCCCGTGCATACGCCGAACATGACGACCTGCTGGTGTCCGGCCGCCAACAGCCATTCCACTCCCGCTGTCGCGTCGGTGACCGAATGTAGGGCGTACACGGCTTCGAGCGTCGGCGCGTCTTCGTGATGAAGACTATCGCCGAGGCCGCCAAGATCCATGCGTAACGAGGCGATTCCTTGCCCCGCAAGACGTCGCGCCATCAGTACGGCCAGCCGTCCGTCGCCGATGCGATGAACGGCCCCCGCATTGACGAGCAGCACAGCGGGAGCGGACTCGAGCGCGCAGCGCGGCTGGCAAAATATGCCGACATAGCGCCCGGCTCCGAAGACAACAGGCGTTTCACGACCCACCGCAAAATCGATCCGTGCGTCGGCGGCCGGAGCAAGTATCTCAACAGCCGGTGTCGCCACCGTGCCGGACTGGAAGCCGAGCCATTCGAGCACACTCTCGAATGCTCGCCGGGGGGGGGACGCTAAGCCGAGGTTCGGCCAGGAACTTGTCGTACTCAGGAAAAATTTGAACGTCTGCTCTCGCACCGTGACCGCGGTAACGCTCGACCAGCCGGCTCAGGGATACGCTGTCGCAAATGTCATGCACTAACACACGGGGCGCGGAGGCCCGCGCGTGGTGGGCGAGGTCGACCGCAGCGAGTTGCTCGAGCGTGTCGGCGTACAGCTGAAATCCGAACACGCCCACGGCGCGCTCGTAGTCGTACGGTTCGGCGCTTTCGCTACCGAGTGGGGACTTGAGCCAGCTTTGATGCTGCATGCTCAGTTCGCGTATATAACGCTTGCCATTGATTACGGGCACCATCAAAACCAGAGTATCGACGCCGTCCAGTTCTTCGGCCGCGAGGACTGCCAACGTTGCGCCTAAACGCAGCCCGCACAAAATCAGGCGTGTCACGCCGGTCGTAGCACGCAGATACTGCGCCGCAGCCTTGACACTATCGATCCATGCGCGAAAGCGCTGCGGGTCTTCCTCATTGCCGGCCGAATCTCCGGCACCCGGATAGTCGAAGCGAAGAGCCGGAATCCCGCAGAACGCCGTCAACGCAATGGCAAAGTCGCGCCAGCCGCGATGGGCGCATAGCGCGTCGTAGCCGAACGGGCTGCACAGCACGACGCCCGTCGTGGCGTTGCGGCCTGCCGGCAGGTGCAGCCACCCATAACAGCACCCAAAGGTGACTGGCCTGATTGTTGGATTGCGTGTCATGGTTATCGCCGCGCAGCCACGTACTCCCGGCGAACCACCGACGTCTCCGATACGAGCGGTGCAAGCGCGCTCGCGAGCGAATCGATAGATTGAAACAGTTCAAACGTGATCAACTCGCCAGGTACTTCGATGTCCAAAGCGTCTTCAATGGCCAGCATCACACGGACCGTGCCTAGGGAAGACAATCCAGCGGCGTAAAGGTCGTCCGTGTCGCTCAAGGTTTCGACCGGCACGTCAAGGGACGCGGCTTCGGAAAGAACGCGGCGCAACTCGGCTTTCATTTGATCACCTTTAATAGGCTGTTAAAATATAAGACGATCAAACCGGTCCATATGTGAATGCGAACCAGAAATGTTTGATGCCTTTATAAGCAGGCCTCAATGTTTTCAAATCCAACAGATCGGCTGATGTCGTGTTATTTAAGTAAAACGTGGCATGCTGCGCTGCGCCTGAATCTCAACGTTATTGGTTTGCCATGGTGTGATCTGTGCGTCATCGAACCAAACCCGCGTGAAGAAACCATCAGTCGGCGCGATGGCCCCGTACGCCAGATTTAAACAGCCATTGGCCGCATGACTCTGCCGACAAGTACCTTGATATGCGCCGCTATGAATGGAATTTGTAATCGGCGATGCACGTTGCTGTTACGCGCTTCACGCTAACACTCGTGAAATCCGTTTGCTCCGTCAGCACCGTGGAAGACTACTGCTCTGCATGATTTCGACAACGTCCAGGCTGACGGCAATTACGACGTTGGGACGGACGCGTCCGCTTTGGGCCATTCACGATTAATTGCCCAAAATGGCCGAAAGCCTGTCGAGGATCGGCGCGCTGCAAATCGCTGATAGAAGAGCGACCATTCTTCAACGCTTATATCCGCGGATGATTCGCGCTCTATGCAAAAAAAAGCCGACCGGTTAGGGTCGGCTGAAGATTCTGGCTGCTTTTCCGAGGGTCGCGCCAGAACCTGAGAGAACCGCATTATGCCTCATTACGCCGCAAATTGGCACAGGAATCCGCACGGCGCCAGACGGGATGTGCGTCGACGGCGCAGGCACCGTATCTAGCCCTGCAGTGCAACCCAGTACCAGAAGCGGTGCTTGAGGCCGACCGCCACGACGACGTGCTGGTTACCGGTAGCCGGGGTCAACGTATAGACACCCGCGTCGAATGCCGCAATCCCATTGCCGCTCTGCGGAGGCATACGCAGAGCGGCTTCGACCGGAGCAATTTTGTTTGGATAACTACGAATGTGGCGAAAACGCCACGGCGGTATTTTGGGCGACGTTTTCCGTGCTGCGGACTGCGGTAGGTGCTTATTAAGGCATATGCCGTTGTGGTGGCCTATCCTGGCAAGATCATCCCGTGAACGCTCGAAAGCGCCTGTTGCCAGGTGATGCTGTCCTGTTTGGCCTGTTGATCGTCAATCAAGGGTTTTAGCAACGAAAGCAGATCTTTCGATTGGGACGTATTGTCTGGCGTCGTGACATCCGATACCAAGACGCCCTTCACGTATTCGGATACCTCAGTGGATTCGCTCGACGACTGGCCCAGCGTCGCCTGAAGTAATTTGCCGTGGTCCGTTTCGAGGTTGACTGTGCTGTTTTCGGCGTCGCTCACCTGCACGTAGTCGTAGTTCTGGGATGCTAACGACGGGGTGAGTGTCACGGGGCCGCCGGATAGCGACTGGTGATAAGTCGCTTTCAAAAGCGATTGCTGGGTTTGCCTAATCGAGCCTTCCAGCGAATTGCCTTCGGTTTGGGTGCTTTGAGAAACCTGATAGGAAAAACTATCCGTTTGGTCCGGCAGCAATGGATTGGATGACACCGTGTTATCGGTAATCGAGGCGGTGAAATCGTCCAGACCCGTCAACATAGCGTGGTCTGCCTGCGCGAGCCATGGCATGTAGGCCGTGCCGGGAAGCTGTTGCGACGACGTCCCATTGTTGCTGTTCATCTGCGTGAACGCGTCTTTGAACATGGACATCAGCGCGCTGTTTCCGTGGCCTTCCGAGTTCGCGTGGTCGAACTGTGCCAGATAGCTTGCGATAGCCTGGTTCTGTTGCGCGCCCGAGCCCAGGATGGCGGAATCGCTCGTATCGACGCTGAGGTTGATCGTGCCGTCCGAGTCTGTGAACTTCACGCTCCTCGTTGAACTATTCAGTGCGATGTTGGCTGATACGTTATTTGATCCATCACCGGTCACATTGAACTGCAGATTCACGGACGACAGCACCGATGTGTCGTACTGCGTAAGACCGCTCAAGTCGAGTTCGGGCGGAGAAGCACTCAGGCCGTTGATGGCTTGCTGAAATCCGTCCGCCAGCTTGGCCAGCGCAGTGCGCTCGGTATCGCTCAGGGCGCCGCTGCTGTTCACGCTGACGGCCAGCGTGCCATCATTGCTGTCCAGTTCAATATCCACCTTCACGCCGCTCGCGGTCTGAACGGTGAGTTTGATATCACCTTGTGCACCTTCAGCCCCCAGTCCGGTCGCGGCGGCTCCGCTTGCCGTCGCAGCCGTTACGGACTGCGAGAAATTGCTGCCGGTGGTTTTGAAGCGATCGAGCAGGACGCTTCCCAAGTCGTAGAACTGCCCGGACATCGTACCGGACATGTAATTGCCCGCCATTACCTTGGAAACTGCATCGGTATTGCTTTGAGCCCAGGTGATGGTCGGTTCCGCGCCTGCCAGTATTCCTTCCGGCGTGTACACGATGGGCGATTCGGCGATCGGCGAAGGAATCGTGACAATGGTCGACCCAATGCCTGCATCTGCCGATGAGGCGACGGTCGAAGCAAGGTTGTTTGCTGTACTCGACGACGGCGTCAGCGTTGAAATAAGGCCTGCATTCAATGACGAAATGGTGGTCATGGCGCGGTGCTTTGTTATTTTCGGTGGATGTCTTGTGGTCATCTGCGGGACGACCGGTCTATCAGGCGGTATATCGACAGAAAATAAAAAATCTTTAAAACTCAATAATTGGGCTTTATGGAAACGCGCGGCGAAAGTCCATTCGCCGCCTTCTTGATAGACTTGCGGCCTCGGAAATAAAACGGGGAAACGGGTGAGCCTCGACGAATACTACAAACGACTGGAATTGCCGGGCACTGCGTCTCCGGCAGACGTCAAACGCGCATACCGACGGTTGCGGGCGAAGTACCACCCGGACCGCAACAGGGGGCGCGAAAAAACCGTCGAGCCAGTGTTCAAGCGCATTCAGGAAGCGTTCGAGATTCTGACCGGCAAGCGTAAAGCGCCGGTGTCCAGCCCGGCGACGGCATGGACCGAGGACCGCGACAAGGAGGCCCCTTCGCGCGAGCACCGCAATGGGCTGCCGATGCGTGGCGCGAACTGCCTGGTCGAACTTTTCGTGCCGCTGGAAGCCGCCATTCATGGCGGCGAGGTCGAAGCGTGCTACGCAGTGAACGGGCCGTGTCGCCAATGTCAGGCAAGAGCTTCGGAGTGCGCGCGCTGCTATGGCAGCGGCCAGTCGGTCTCTGGCGAGCGCTGCAATGCCTGCGCGGGAACGGGGCGCCCGCTGGCCGGTGACGGATGCCCAACGTGCCTCGGCACAGGTGTCGGGACCTACCGGATATCAGAGACCGTGAAGGTCCCTGCGAGTGCGTGGGACGGACAGCGCCTGGTCGTCGAAGGCGGCGGCCATCCCGGGTTGAATGGTGGTCCGGCGGGTGACGCGATCTTCTCGGTCGCGATTGTGTGCGGCTCGGATTTTCGCCGCCACGGGTTGAATCTCGCTTGTGAAATTCAGGTTGATTTCGTGACGGCAACGCTTGGCGGCGGCTTCGAAGCGCAGATCCTGGGCCGCGCGTTGCAGATAGCGATTCCGGCTAACGCGCAACCGGGCAGTACGATCCGTCTGCGCGGACATGGACTCGCGGACCGCAAGGGCTTGCACGGCGACCTGACGCTGCAACTGGTGCTCGCGATGCCGGTCGCGGTTTCGCATCTGACCGGAGACGAGCGGCAACGGTTGCGCGAGATGTTTGCTGACGCGGAGCGTCGAGCAAACCAGCCAATCTAAATATTTCCTTAAAACAGTCGTAAACACCTAGGTAGATTATCTAATTCCATGGTGACGCTGGAACTGGCTCGCCGGCTACCGCGCCGATGCTGCGTTGTCGTTGCGCCCGAACGCGCACCTGGCGGCGGTCAGCGGCAAGCACGGGCTGGCCGGGCCGGCAGCCGTTTCAGTCCGTCACAGCAAACAAGGAAATCATCGTGCCGTTTCTTAAGAACATGAGAGTGGTGACCCAGCTGGTTTCAGGCTTTGCGGTCGTCATTCTCCTGCTGGTTGGCCTGGGTGTGTTTTCGCTCTACGAGGTCAGCGCCGAAAACGCTCATGTAGCAGCGCTCCGCGATAAGTGGTCGGCCAGCCTCAGCAGCAGCCTTCGGATGCAAAACGCGCTGAACCAGATCCGCCTCTCCGAATTCCGGATGGCCTCCACCGACAAGGTCGCCGAGGCACAGGCGGTGGATGCGAGAATGGGGCCGCGCATCGAGGCATTCCAAAGCGCAAGTGCGGAATACGAAAAGCTCGTCTCCGAGCCGGAGGAGAAGACGGCTTTTGCGGACATCCAGGTCCTGATGCCTCAGTACATGGATCTTGATCAGCAGGTCCGGGCAGCGGCGAAGGCGGGCAATCCGCAGCAAGCCATGAGCATCCTGACGGGTCAGTCCGGGACGATCCGGGATGCCGTCGCGAAAGACATCGACAAGATCGTCGCCATCAATGAGCAAGGCGCGGCGCAAGAAGGGAAGGTGGCCGACGAGGACTATCACGCTGCGATTGCGCTGGTGGTCGGCTTGATCGTTGCGGCAGCGGTCGTCGCGCTGGCCGTGGCGTTGTTCATCGCCCGTGGGTTTGCGAGGCAGCTAGGCGGCGAGCCGCGCGAAGCCGCAGCCATGGCAAGCGCGATCGCCGCCGGCAATTTACGTGTCACGGTGCCATTAAAGGCCGGCGATAATGCCAGCCTTATGTATGCGCTTGCCGCCATGAAAGAGCAGTTGACGAGCATCGTGCGAGGCATCAAAAGCTCGAGCGAATCGATTTCCGTGGCCGCGGGCGAAGGGGATAATTGGCAGACGTTCTGAGCGAAGCGGGGAAGCAGACGACTAGTCCGGCGGTCCACATAACGTCCACGTGGCGGCACCCATCATTTTCCTTTCAACGGGGACTTCGCTGGACGTAGTAAGGTATCGGGGACTTTATCTTCCGCCAGGCCACACTGATTTTTGAGGCGCTTATGTCCAAAGACGCAGAGTTAATCACCGACGAGCTGGTCGCCGCCATCGCCGATCGCATGGTCGAAGAAGGCAAACGCGTTTCCCCCGTGACGATCTGGTCCGAGGCTCGCGGCGGTTCGCTGGTGGCGATTGTGGCGGCGCTGGAACGCTGGCGCGAGGCGCGCCAGCCCAGAACGCCGGACTTGCAGGTCCCGGCCGGGTTGCCGGAGGGTCTTGCCGAAACAATCATGAGCGCCGCGGGCCGGATCTGGACAAGCTCCCAGGACGAAGCCGAGAAGGCGTTCAGTCAGCGCCTCGCGGCGATGAGCCAGCATGCCGAAGCCACGCTTGCGGAACGGGACGAGGCGCTTGCCGAGTTTCAACGGTTCACCGACGAAATCGAAGCGGGGCGCCAGCGACTCGCTGCCCTGACGGATGCGCTAAACGCCTCGGAAAATGCTGCCACGCGCCTCGGAACCGAACTCGCGACGGCGACCGGTCGCGCGGACGTGGCCGAAACACGCGTAGAGGAGCTCGTACAGCGGGTATCGGTGGCAGATGCCGATCTGGAGGCCACGCAGGCATCGCTTGCCGAAGAACGCAGAGCGCGTGACGAGTTGGTCGCGGTTGTCTCCGGTAAGAGCGATGAGATCGCGCGGCTGACCCAGGAGCGCGATGACTCGCGGCAGGAAGCCGCAACCTTGAGCGCCGCGTGCCAGGTGAAGTCGGAGGAAGTCGAAAAGTGGTCGCTGGAGGCAGGCGAAGTCACCCTGCGCGCCGAAGTAGCCGAGGCGCGTGTAGAAGAGCTGGTGCAGCGGGCGGCGGAGACGGACGCCAGTCTGGAAGCTACAACGGCGTGGCTTGAAGACGAACGCAAGGCGCGCGAAGAGTTGGTAGCGGTTGTATCGGGCAAGAACGACGAGATAGCGCGAGTCAGCCAGGACCTTGATGGCGCGCGGCAAGAGATGGCGACTTCGAGCGCCGCTGCGCAGGCGTCGCTCCAAGAAGAACGCAGGGCGCGTGACGAATTGACCACGGTTGTCGCGAGCAAAAACGACGAGATCGCGCGGCTTAGCCAGGATCTCGATGGCGCACGGCAAGAGGTCGCAAGTCTGAGCGCTGCGTGTCAGGCGAAGTCGGAAGAAGTCGAAAAGTGGTCGCAGGAATCAAACGCGGCCGCATCGCGTGCGCAGGCGGCCGAGGCACGTGTAGAGGAACTGCTGCAGCGTGTGTCGACAGCAGATGCCAATCTGGAAGCCACGAAGGCGTCGCTCGAAGAAGAGCGCAGGGCGCGTGACGAATTGACCTCGGTTGTCGCGAGTAAAAATGACGAGATAGCACGGCTCGCTCAGGATCTCGATGGCGCACAGCAGGAAGTCGCGACTTTAAGCGCCGCCTCCCAGGCCAAGTCGGAAGAAGTCGACAAGTGGTCGCAGGAGGCGAGCGCGGTCACATCGCGCGCGCAAGCAGCCGAGGCACGGGTCGAGGAACTGCTGCAGCGTGCGTCGACGGCAGATGCCAATCTGGAAGCCACGAAGGCGTCGCTTGGGGAAGAGCGCAGCGCGCGTGAAGCGTTGGCGGTGGCTGTCTCAGGCATGTCCGATGAGATAACGCGTCTCACCCAGGAGCGTGACGAAGGGCTGCAGCAGATCGCAGCGCTGAGCGACGCCGGCCGGGCGAAATCGGAAGAGGCGGAAAGATGGTCGCAGGAGTCGAGCGCAGCCACCTCGCGCGCGCAAGCGGCCGAGGCGCGTATAGAGGAACTCCTGCAGCGCGCTTCGGTGGAAAACGCCAATCTGGAAACCACGAAGACATCGCTTGAAGAAGAGCGCAGGGAGCGGGAAGCGTTAGCCACGACTCTCTCAAGCAAGAACGATGAGATCGCGCGACTCACCCAGGAGCGCGATGACTCGCGGCAGCAGATCGCTGCGTTGAGCGACACCTCCCAGGCAAAGTCGGCAGAAGTCGAAAAGTGGTCGCAGGAAGCGAGCGCGGCCAACTCGCGCGCGCAAGCCGCCGAGACCCAGGCAAACGACAGCCTCACGCGGCTTGCCGCCTTGGAGGCCGAACTGGACGAAGCCCGCACGGCACTGGCGGCAGAGCGCCAGACAGCCGCGACGCGGCTCGACGAAGGATCCGCACAGTTCAACGAACTGCAACGCATCACGAAGGAGCTTGAGGCAACCCTCGAGCAGGTCGGCACCCTCACCGAGGCGAAAGCGGCCGCGAGCGCCGAACTGGCCCAGGTGTCGCAGGACGCTTTCGCTGCGAAGGAGCGGGCCGATACGGCGGAACGATATGCAGCCCAGTTGGCGCAGCGTCTTGCAGAGGTGGCCGATGCGGCCGCACAGGAAGCTCAGCGCGGCCAGCATCCAGGCGCTCGCGCGAACGAGCCGGAGAGTGCAGAGGAAGTGGCCGCGTTGCAGCGCCAGCTATCGGCTCAGGCCAAAGCCCACGAAAAGGTCCTCAATGATCTGCGCACCAATGCCGAACAGTGGGTCGCGCATGCCAGGGACCTTAAACAACGACTTGGCCAGGCAGGCGAGCGGCTATTGTTCATCGATGCACGCAGCACCGGAGAAGTAGCGCTTGTCCGCAGGCTCGCATCGGAGCTCGAACGGCTTAAGCCGGACCACGAATTGATATCCCGGGATGCGCAGCAAAAACTGATTGGCGCGACGATGAGCCTGCAACTTGCCCAGAAGGGCTACCGGTATGATCCGGCTACGGCCGTCATGTCGAAGATAGATAGCTGATAAATCAAAGCAACTTCAACAAAAGCGAGTCGACGAAAAAATATCGCCAGGTCGGAGCCAAAGAAGATTCTCAGGCACCGTCCATGCTGCGGGTGGTTATCCCATGGAGACAATCATCATGACCCGCGAACAGTTCGAAACCCGACTAGCTATGATTTTGCGGGACATCGCCTTCGGGACAACCGCCGACCTCACGGACCGCGCTGTCGCCTATTGGAATGGTCAGCGGGTGGTGTTCGCCTACCTGCGGGACGACGAGAGCGGCCAGATCGCCAACGAGTTCAGCCTCGAGGCGCATTGGAGCGAAATGCGCGAGTGGCTCAACGAATGGATGGTCGAGCCGATCTTCACCGTACGACCGGAGTTGCAGGACGAGATCCTGCCCGCGCCGCCTTCCGACGCGACTCCCTAGGCTCCGCGCTACTGGGCGACCGCCTGCGAACCGTCGGCGCTCGCGGGCCTTGGTGAGCCAAGGCGAGCAGCGATGGCCGGAATCGTGGCCGGTTGCTGGCGCGGTGCCACGGGGCGGCCATCCGTCAATTCGCAATACAGATCGACGTAGCGTTCGACGGCCGCGCCCCAGCCCGAATCGCGGGTCATTGCATTGCGTTGCAGTACGCGCCACAACGACGGATTCCTGAACGCCTCGACCGCACGGGCGACGCCGCCGGCCACGTCCTCGACCGTCTCGCCTTCAAACAGGAAACCGGTCGCCGCGCCCGACTTGCCGAGTTCGAGCGCGTAGTCGCAGATCGTGTCGGCGAGGCCGCCCACGCGCGACGCAACAGGAATCGTACCGAAGCGCATCGCATACAGCTGCGTGAGCCCGCAGGGCTCAAAGCGGCTAGCATGCAGCAGCATGTCCGCCCCGGCGTGCAGCATGTGAGCGAGCGTTTCGTCGTAACCGATGCAGGTACCTACACGCCCGGGCCACCTTGCCGCCAGTTCTCGCATGCGGGCTTCGATTCGCGCGTTACCTTGGCCCAGGATGGCGAACTGAAGCCGCTCGTGCCTCGCCAGCATGGCCGGGATAGCCTCGGCCACCACTTCCGCGAGTTTCTGTTCGGTCAGCCGGCTACCGATGGCGACGAGCGGCACGAACGGTTCGCGCGCCAGGCCAAACGCCTGTTGTAGCGCCCGTTTGCAGGCATATTTTCCGGTTACGTTGTCCGCCGAGTAATTAATGGCGATTAGCGGATCGGTGGACGGGTCCCACCTTTGCATGTCGATGCCGTTGGTGATGCCGCAGAGCTTGTGCTCCTCTGCGTTCAAAACCCCTTCCATGCGATGGCCGAAGCGAGGCGTGAGAATTTCCTTTGCGTAACGTTCGCTCACGGTCGTCACGCGTTCGGCGTGCACGATCCCGGCCTTGATCAGGCTGAGCGAATCGTAGAACTCAATGCTGCGCTCGTCGCTGAGCGCCGGCGCCAGCAACTCCGGTGGCACGCCGATCCAGGCGCCGGCAGCGAGCGGATAGTTACCCTGAAACGCCAGATTGTGGATGGTGAAGACGCTGCGTGCCTGCACGCCGCCAAGCTTCATATAGAGCGGCGTGAGCCCCGCGTGCCAGTCGTGCGCGTGAACGATGTCCGGCCGCCTGATGCCGCGCACACCGCGTGCAATCCGCGCCGCCGCGGCGGCCAGCGACGCAAAGCGCACGAGATTGTCCACGTAGTCACGGCCGTGCCGGTCCTGGTAGATCCCTTCGCGAGCGTACAGATGATCCATCTGCAAGAGCAGGATGGAGAGCCCCGTGTCGGGCATGCGAGCCCGGATGATCACGCCGTCACCGCCTGGCAGTCCCGAGAGTCTTGCCACGCGGGTTGCCCCGAGTACGCGTTCGAGGGCCGCGGGATACGCGGGCATCAAAATCGAGGCGGCTACACCGGCGTCGCATAGGGCGGCTCCGTATGCGCTGACCATGTCAGCCAGTCCGCCAGTTTTGGCGAGAGGGGCCGCCTCTGAGGCGACCAGTAAAACGTTGAGCGGCGTCGGCATAGTTGAAGAAAGGTCGGCGGTGGCGCGTGAGTGGGAGCGGTGGACACAAGTCAAAACCGATGGATTTCAGCAAGCGGCGTGCCTGTTCCTTTTGGCGAGCGACGCGCGAGAGGAACGGCTCCGGCGACGCGGGCGAGACGTGCGCGCTGCCTTGCCTCACAGTGGTCGCATCGCATCGCATCGCGTCAGTCGCCGCGCAGCGCAGGCCGCTTGAGGCTGGGACCTGAAGTCGACCTCCGCACCGCTCGTCATCGGCACAAGTGGTTCGATGCGTACTCACGATTCTCGTCCTCACCTTATGACGCTTTCGTGGCAACACGCTGTGAAGGACACCGTGAATGCGTAGCAGTTTTTACGCATAGCCCTGCACGACATGCGGCGTGCATGTTCTCTGCTTCGATCAGCGCTTTGCCAACGGCACGGCGCTTGCTGAATCTCGTCAGGTCTGCGCGCATTTCGACGCGCAGCCGCTCAAGACCTGAGTTTCACTAAGGAGTCAGTCATGAAAATGCAAAAGGCGGTTGTGATTTCGGCGTTGTTGTTGGGCTCGAGCATCGCATTAGCGGCGGGCGGTGCGGGTGGCGCTGGCGGTGCAGGCGCCGGTGGCGCCGGGGCGGGTGCGGCTGGGGGCGGCGCGGGCGGGGGCGGCGCGGGTGGGAGCGGCGGCGGGGGATCAGCGCCGGGGGCGGCAGCCGGCGGCAACGATGCGGCGATGAGCGCCGCCAGCGGTACGTCGTCGAGTACGAAGACGCACACCATGAAAAAGCATACCCACAAGTCCACGACCAAGCCGATGAACGATACGACCAACACGCCGGGCGCCGACGCCAGCAGCGATACGAAGGGTCATTAATCCCGGCGTTTCAACGGGGCCCGTATGGGTCCCGATTCCTGATTCATGTTTTACCCGGAGCTGTGGCATGACCATCGCCGATACTCTCAAAGGCATGATTGGACTCGATCCGACCGCGCACGCCGACGCCGACATGAAGGCGGTGCTGGACACGCTCAAGAGCCTGAACCCGAAGCCCATCGAAGAATGCACCGTTGCCGAAGCGCGCCAGCAGCCGACGCCGGCTGACGCCGTCAAGGCGCTGATGACGCAGGCCGGCCATGCTGCCCGCCTGCCGCTGGAAGTGGAGGTGGTGCAGAGCGAGGACATCCAGATGCCGGGCGCAGCCGGCAGCAATCCGGCACGCGTCTACAGGCCTGCCGGCGAGGGGCCGTTTCCGCTGATCCTATATTTTCATGGTGGCGGCTGGGTGATTGCCGATCTGGACGTCTACGATGCAACGCCGCGCTCGATGGCGGCGCAGAGCAATGCGATTGTGGTGTCTGCTCATTATCGGCAAGCGCCTGAACACAAGATACCCGCAGCCCACGAGGATGCCTTCGCGGCCTGGCGCTGGATTGTCGAATTTGCCGCGAGCCTCGGCGGCGACCCGCGCAGGATTGCGGTGATGGGCGAGAGCGCCGGCGCAAACCTCGCCATCAACGTGGCGATCCATGCGCGCGATGCCGGGCTGCAGGCGCCACTGCATCAGGCGCTGATCTATCCCGTCGCGAGTAACAACATCGTCTCGATCTCCTATGAAGAGAATCGCAACGCAAGGCCCTTGAACAAGAAAATGATGCTGTGGTTCGTCCAGAACGTGATCAATGACGAGGGCGATCTGAGCAACCGGTTGATCGACGTGGTCAGCGCGAATCTCTCGAGATTGCCGCCTACGGTGGTGGTCACCGCAGGCATCGATCCGTTACGCTCTGAGGGCGAAAAGCTCGCCGAGAAATTGCACCATGCCGGTGTCGCCGTCGAGCACCGTAATTATCAAGGGGCGACGCATGAGTTCTTCGGCATGGCGGCGGTGGTTCAAGCCGCCCGCGATGCCCAGACCTTTGTTTCGCTTGCGCAGCGCCAGGCGTTTGGGGGCGTGCCGCTTGAAAGGGAGCCGTGATTAACGGCCGCTATATTCTGGCTGACGCCTTGCAGAAAAAGCGGCGACCCCTTCGGCCGCATCGTCGGTAAGGAGTAAATTGCGTTGCAGTTCCGCCTCTTTGGCCAGACCTTGTGACATGGGGAGTTCGAAACTGGCAAGAAGCGCTTGCCGGGCTGCGACTACTGCCAGGGGACCAGTCTTGACAATCCGGTTTGCGATTATGAGCGCAATGTATTCGAGCTCCTGCTTTTCGACCAGATCTGTGATCAGCCCGCATCTCAAAGCGAAATCGGCACCTATCTCATCTCCGGTCATGATCATTCTCATCGCAACACCAAGGCCTACGATTTTGCCGAGTCGCTGCGTGCCCCCACCCCCTGGCAGAATTCCCCACCTTACTTCTGGTAAGGCGAAGCGCGCGGCGCGCGTTGCGATACGGATGTCACAGGCTAGCGCCAACTCCAGGCCTCCCGCCACACAAAATCCATCGATTGCAGCAATTGTCGGTTCATGTTCGAACGTAGCCGCCTCAGTGTTACGTTCTGCGAAACTACAGTGGGCGCCTAGCCAGATTGGCGTACGGAGAGGCAGATTTGTTCGACGCGCGGGATTCGTACCTTTGCGCATCTGGAACTCGACGGGCAGAATGTGGTCAGCACCAGTGTCACCTGGCACGATGGTGAATGTCCGGATGCTTCTCTTGAAGCCAGTTGAAGGTGCGTGTTTCTCAAAGGAGATTGCAATGACCGAGCTTGTAACATGCCTGTGGTTCGATGAAGGCAGAGCGCGTGAGGCGGCGGAATTTTACGCCGCTACCTTTCCCGATAGCCATGTGGGTACAGGCCATCCTTCCCCTAAGCCAGGGGTCGGGCATGACCCGGAATTGACGCTTGAGTTCACTGTGCTAGGCCGGCCCTTCGTAGGACTGAACGGCGGCCCCAACTTCAAGGCGAATGAGGCAGTAAGTTTCATGGTCCTGACTGATAGCCAGGAAGAGACCGACCGATATTGGGGAGCCATTACCGGCAATGGCGGAGCTGAAGCACCATGCGGCTGGTGCAAGGACCGCTGGGGCTTTTCGTGGCAGATCACGCCCAGGCGGTTGCTCGAACTCGTCGGCGGGTCGGATCGTGATGCCGGAAGGCGTGCGATGGAGTCGATGATGACCATGAAGAAGATCGATATTGCCGCGATAGAACGTGCGGCGGCGGCAGAGTAAGGGCTGCACGGAGCGCATACCGCTTTCTCTGTGTCAAAAACACGACAGCATCCAGAAATGTAGTTTACTAACCCGTTACAAGTCGATATGTTTCGCTCGATACGACGAGGCCGCGATCGCTCGCCTCTCTGGTCACGATTTCATGCATCAAGCAATGCCACGAAAGTCGGGGGAATTTCGTCGCTCCGGCATCGGAGCTGAAACCTCGGCTGGTCTCACGAACACTACGCTGTGCGTGAGTCGCCGGATCTATGCATTATCAGTTTTACGGTTCAACTTCGCAGATTTGTCTGCGCAGACGACCCTTCGCTGGACAACAACGTGACGCCGCTCGAAATCGAGGTGTGATTCAGCACCGGGCGGAGCCATGTCTGCATCTCTTGCGCAAATTTCAACTAGGCCTCGTCGCCTCTATCTGGTGCGACAAAGATGGTCACATAAAATCAGGATGACTAATGAAAAAGACGATTCTCGCGGCTGCGGTGCTCGGCAGCTTTGGCGCAACGGCGCACGCGCAAAGCAGCGTTACGCTGTACGGCCTGATTGACGCGGGTATCACCTACGTAACGAATGCTGCGACGCCCTCCGGACATGATCATCTCGTGAAATACGGAGACGGCGTCACGCAAGGCAGCCGATGGGGCATGCGCGGTTCCGAGGACCTCGGTGGTGGCCTGAAGGCAATCTTCGTGCTGGAAAGCGGTTTTAGCAGCGGCGACGGTACGCTCGGCCAGGGTGGCGCGCTGTTCGGCCGTCAAGCTTACGTTGGCCTCGCGCAAGACGGTGTCGGTTCGGTGACGTTCGGTCGGCAGTATTCGTTCTCGACCGACTATATCGGTGGCAACTACACGATGGGTAGCCAGACCGCAGCGGGCAACTACGCCTTTCACATCAACGATGTGGATCAATTGACGTCGAGTCGCATCAACAACGCGGTGAAGTTCAGTAGCGCCAATTTTGCCGGCCTTACGTTCGGTGGCATGTACGCCTTTTCGAATCAGGCGGGTGCGTTCGCCGGATCGCCGACTACGACCACGGGCGGCGTCACGACGCAGGGCTCGTCGAGCACGTACAGTTTTGGCGCAAACTACGCGCAAGGTCCGGTCGGTATCGGCGCTGCGTACACTAATATCCGCTTCCCAAATGGTGCGACGCCGGCGTTCAGCGTCAGTATGGCGAACGTGAATACGGGCGGATTGCGCGACCTCGAAACGTTTGGCGTCGGTGCGCGATACACGATTGCCGCTGGCCTCGTCTGGGCGAACTGGACGCACACGGAGTTCGAACCCATCACCGGCGCGACGTCGAAGCTGAACAACTATGAAATCGGCGGCAAGTATCAGTTCACGCCGGCTTGGAGCGCGGGCCTTGGCTACACGTTCTCCAAGCTAGACGACAACTTCGAGGGCAAGTGGCACCAGGTCAATGGCATGGTCGATTATGCGCTGTCGAAGCGCACTGACGTCTACGTGCTCGCGATCTATCAAAAGGCATTGGGCAGCAACACAATCGCTGGGCGCAACGTGCCGGTGCAGGCGGAGATCGGTTCGAGTTCCAGCTTTATCGGCAATTCCGGTACGGGCGCGACCAACCAGTTCGCCACCCGCATTGGTCTGCGTCACAAGTTCTAAGCGCCGGGGAGCGCCGCATCGTCCGATCGCGGCGCTCTGTCGATCAGTCTCTCGCTATCAAAACCATGCCACCTGTGCGACGATCTACGCGAGCCAGTGCAGATGGCTTGGTGCCGGCAAAAATGTCGGCACCGGTTGAGACGCGCGAATGATTGTTTTCTCAATCTGAATCCCGGAGGGTCTGTGAAGCTTCGCTCGTTTGGACTCACAAGAGGCCGCTGGGCTATGTCTTTCAGGAAGCCAGTCTGTTCCCGCACCTGAGAGTCACGGGCAATCTGCGCTATGGGTTGAAACGCATCGCGCCTGGCGCGCGCAGAGTCGACCTCGCGCAAGTCGCAGAGCTGCTCGGCAATACTCATTTGTTGCAGCGCATGCCAGCGGCGCTTCCCGGTGGCGAGCGACAGCGTGTGGCCATTGCACGCGCGTTGCTTACGAGTCCGCGCCTGCTCATCCTCGACGAGCCTCTCGCGTCGCTCGACCAGAAACGCAAGCTGGAGATCCTGCCTTATCTTGAGCGCCTTCACGATGAACTCGACATCCCCGTTCTGTATGTCAGTCACGCGCTCGAGGAGGTCGCGCGCCTGGCCGATCATCTGGTGCTGCTGGAAAACGGCCAGGCGCGCGCTAGCGGACCTATTGCCGATACGCTGGCAAGACTCGACTTGCCACTCGCGATGGCCGACGACGCATCGGTCGTGATCGAAGGTACGGTCGCGGGCCATGATCCCGACTACGGGCTTTTGCAGCTCAATCTGCGTGGAAGCCGGTCGTCCCTCCGGGTGACGCACCCGGCGCTCCTGGCGGGCAAGCCGATGCGCATCGTCGTCAGGGCACGCGACGTCAGCCTTGTCCTCGGCAACGAGCAGCAAAGCAGCGTTCTCAACGTATTGGCGGCGACGGTTAGAGAAATCGCCGCCGCCCCGAATCCGGCGCACGTTCTGGTGCGCCTTGATATGGACGGTATTCCGCTCCTGGCTCGCGTAACGCGTTATTCACACGATCAGTTACAGCTCGCGGTCGGAAAGCGATTGTGGGCACTGGTCAAGGCGGTATTGCTGCTAACCTGAAGAGGCCGAATGCGCTGCAGTCTGCGAGGGCATATTACGGCGTGCTGATGAATTGTCGAGTCGCGTTTGTTCGCTCGGCGTCATCCTCTATGCACGAATGCCAGCGCGATTGTGTTGCCCAGTTCGTCGGCGACGCGGGCGCGGGCCGATGTGCCCGGCGCTGCGAGCAGCGTGAACTCGACATCGGGAGGATCAGAAGGTTTTGCGCAAGCCGATTGCAGCACCAACGTTGTTGGTCCGGCCAATGTTGTCAACAGCGCCGGTCGCCGGGTTGGTTGTACCCGGGTAGTCGGCGGCAAACGCGCCGTTGCCGCGCGCGAAGTCCACGGTGCAGTACACCTCCGTGCGCTTTGTGAACGAGTATTCGGCCAGAACGGTAGCGGAGTAGTTAATACCGTTGCCGAGCGTGCCGTCGAGCATTTCGGCATTGCGGGTGTGACCATAGTAGCCGGCGAACGTGAACAGCAGGGGGCGTGTTGCCTGCCAGTTGGCGCCAATGTAAAGCGTATCGTCAATGCGGTTCGGGCTGCTGCCCGGCAGTGTCGGTGCGCCAGCTTGCTGCATGTCAACGTCGGTCGTGCCAGTCTGATCTTGCGCGTGCAACCAGCCGGCCAACAGGCGTATCGCAGGCGTTATCTGGTATGCACCGCTCACGTGCACCATATTGATCTTTGCGCCGTTGACCAGGCTGCCGTCCGCGGTAGACACAGAGGTTTGCTGGAAGCCTGCATCGAGCGATGCGGGGCCGAGCACATACGTTAGTTCCACGCCATACGTGCTGCCGAGGCCCATTGCGCCAGCCTGGTTGCCAAAGCCGTAGAGTGCATCGATGGTCAGACCATTAAACGTTATGGTGTACTTGACCGAGTTGTTGACTTCAAGATACGGGCCTATGCCGTTCCATACCCAACTGTCTTGCCAGTAGTCTCCCACCGTCAACGGGTCAAACACATCACCCATGGTGTCGTAGAGCGGCGCGTATTGGCGACCGAAAGTGAGCGTGCCGAACTTGTTGCTCGATAGACCAACATACGCCTGTCGACCGAACAACTCGTTTGGCGAACTCAATTTTCCGTCGAAGGCCGTGAACTGGTTTTCAAGGTGGAAGACCGCGGACAGGCCGCCACCCAGGTCTTCGCTGCCCTTCAAACCCCAACGGCTGTTGGTTTCCGGGCCAACCGTCATGCCGATCAGGTCTTTGCCATCTGGAGCAGCATTCGTCTGATACCGGATTGCCGTATCAACGAGGCCATACAGCGTTACCGAGCTTTGTGCGAATGTCGACGACGCTGCACCAGCGAAGAGTGCACCTGCTGCACTGGAAATCAGGATTCCCTTCATCTGGTGAGTCTCCTTTGGATGACTAATTATGTAAGCGGCTCATTCCATTCCACACTGGATCTCTGCGACTATGGCTGGAAGGATAGTCCTTCACTTTTTCTGTTTGTAGCCTTATGTGGGCGTCGTAGATGAAATGGTTGGATTTATGCAACATTCGCTTGCGGTGGGATTGTTCAGACGCTTGGCTGACTTCGGATCGGTGACCTGCAGTCATGCCGGCCGACGTGTGACCGGCTCTACGCGAGCCAGCGTTGTGTGGGCAAGCTGGATAAACTCTCCTGCAGAAAGGCGTATCGCGCAGCGATATGCCCCGGCCTTACTCGAACATGTCCGGCTGCTGTGCCACTAACTGATCATAAATCGTCTGGAAATGCAGCCAGCCGATAAGCGGGCGCAGCAGCGGCCGGAAAATTTTTTTTGGACGATTGGTCGAATTCCAGTCGGGCCGTTCGTCGACATAGAGAAGGCAGGCAATCGGCCCGCTAGAAAACCATTGCAGGAGAACTTATGACTCAGTATTTGGTTGCTATTCACCATCCTGACGACTACGACCCAGCCGTCGCAGAGGACGATGCGATGTCCCGTGATATCGATGCACTCAACGACGAGATGAAAGCTGCTGGTGTCAGGATTTTCGTTGGCGGCCTGCGCCCGGCAAGCAGCGCGAGGTCGCTGCGGGCGCAGCCCGATGGTGAGGTGCGCATCACCGACGGGCCGTATCTGGAGACCAAGGAGCACGTGGGTGGTTTCTGGGTGCTGGAAGCCGCTGACCTGGACGAGGCGCTGACATGGGGGCGCAAGGCCGCCGTCGCCTGCAGGGCGCCGGTCGAAGTGCGCCCGTTTTATTGACGGAGCTTCGGCGGGAGCAACTGAGCGGCATGGACGCAGCGCAGATCGAACCGCAAAAGCTCAAGCATGCGATGATGCCGAGCGGTACCTGCAAGCGCACTAGCAAACCCTGTCTGCCGCGTTCATACTCGCCTGCGGTGCACCTATCTCAGGATCAGGAGGAGCCATGTCCACTCAAGCAGCCGATAACGGCATCGTCACCTTGCCCACGCATCGCTCGGTAGACGAAGCCGCCGACAGACTCGCATCGCTGATCGAGGCGAAGCACATTCTCCTGTTCGCCCGCATCAATTTCGCGGCGGACGCGCAGAGTGCGGGCCTTGCGATGAATCCGTCGCAGTTGCTCGTGTTCGGCAATCCGCGCGCCGGGACGCCGCTGATGCAAGCCGTGCCGACTGCGGCGCTCGATCTGCCGCTCAAGGTGCTGGTGTGGCAGGACGACGACGGCCACGTCTGGTTCTCGTACACCGCGACGAGCTACCTGCAGGCGCGGCATGGGGCGCCTGCTGACCTGATGAAAGCCCTTGATGGCGTCGTGGCGCTCGTTCAAGCGGCTGCGGCCGACTGAGCTGGCAGAGACGTTAATCCGCGAGCCCCAAGCGCGTGCCTCAAGCGCGAGCGGACCGTTCCGCTAACGACGGCCGCTGCGGCCCCACACATAGCGCACCCAACGCTGCCACCGGCCCTGCGGCGGAGCGGACGCATGGTGGGCTGCCAGCTCAGCGCGATCGCGCTGGACGCTTTTCTGCACCTGTTCGTGGATCTGGCGCAACGTCATGCCGCCGGGTCCTTTCAGTTTGTCGGGATCGGCGTCGGGATCCGGGTCGGGATGATCTGTCATGGGAATGGTGGATTCCAGATGAGTCGACCTGATCTTGATCCAGATGCGCAGTCGCGGCAAGCATGCCCAAGCTTTCGTACGGGGCGCCTGCGAATCCGCAAGACTGGCACAATCGGGGTAATCTTCGAGCCGCCCGGGAATCCCAATGCCAGACCCCGCTTCACCTGCGCCGCGTATCGCGCCTCTGTTTGGGCTGTTTCCCTTCCTGCGCCCGTATGCCGGCCGCTGGGCGCTCGCGTTCCTCGCGCTGACGACGTCGGCGGGTGCCACGCTGGTGTTGCCGGTCGCGTTCAAATACCTGATCGACCGCGGCTTTGCCAGCGGCGACCGGACACACATCGATCGCTATTTCCTCGCGCTTTTCGCCGTTTCTCTGGTACTGGCCGCCGCCACGGCGCTGCGCTTCTACCTGGTATCGTGGCTCGGCGAGCGGGTCACGGCCGACTTGCGGCGCGCGGTCTACGACCGCGTGCTGGAGATGAGCCCGCAATTCTTCGAGACCACCCAGACCGGAGAGGTCCTGTCGCGCCTGACGACCGACACCACCTTGATCCAGGCGGTGGTGGGCACCAGCCTGTCCATGGGGTTGCGCAACTTCTTCCTGCTGACCGGCGGCGTGGCGATGCTGGTGGTGACGAGCCCTGTGCTATCCGGCTACATCATTGCTACGCTGGTTGTGGTGGTGCTGCCCATCGTCATCTTCGGACGGCGCGTGCGGCGCCTCTCGCGCGCCAGCCAGGACAAGGTGGCGAACGCGAGCGCGCTGGCGGGCGAGGTGCTCAATGCCATGCCGACCGTACAGTCGTTCACGCAGGAGCCTTTCGAGGCGCGGCGCTTTGCCGGCGCGGTGGAATCTGCCTTCGAGACCGCGCTCACGCGTATCCGGGCGCGCGCGTGGCTGACCGCAGTGGTGATCGTGCTGGTCTTCTCGGCTGTGGTGTTCGTGCTGTGGCTTGGAGCGCAGGCGGTGCTGGCCGGGCGCATGACGGCTGGCCAATTGTCCCAGTTCATTCTCTACGCGGTGTTCACCGCCGGCGCCGTGGGCGCGGTTGCTGAGGTGTGGGGCGATCTGCAGCGGGCCGCCGGTGCGACCGAGCGTTTGCTGCAACTGCTGGCGGCGCGCTCGCCAGTCGTGCAGGCCGGCACCACGGTCGCGCTGCCGGCGCGCGGAGACGGCATCCGCTTCGACGACGTGAGTTTCTCGTACCCGTCCCGCCCCGGCATCGCCGCGCTTGCCGGTCTCTCGCTGCATGTTCGGGCGGGCGAGCATGTCGCGTTGGTGGGACCCTCCGGCGCGGGCAAGACCACGTTGTTCCAATTGCTGCTGCGCTTTTACGACCCACAGGACGGCAGCATTCTGATTAACGGCGTCCCCACGCGGGACGTGTCGCTCGTCGACTTGCGCCGGAAGATCGGCGTCGTGCTGCAGGAGTCGGTGATCTTTTCGGGCAGCGTGTTCGACAATATCCGCTATGGCGCGCCCGACGCGACGTTCGCGCAAGTTCAGCAGGCTGCGGCAATGGCAGCTGCGGCGGGCTTTATCGAAGCCTTGCCGCAAGGTTATGACACGTTTCTCGGCGAGCGCGGCGTGCGGCTGTCCGGCGGACAGCGTCAGCGCATCGCCATCGCCCGCGCGATCCTGAAGAATCCGCCCATCCTGCTGCTCGACGAGGCCACCAGCGCGCTCGATGCCGCCAGCGAACGGCTGGTCCAAACGGCGCTCGACAATGCCGCACAGAACCGCACCACGCTGGTGATTGCGCACCGCCTCGCGACCGTGCAGCAAGCCGACCGCATTGTCGTGCTGGAGCAAGGGCGCATCGTCGCGCAGGGGCGTCACGCCGAGCTCCTTCTGAGTTCGCCGCTTTACGCGCAGCTTGCTGCTCTGCAGTTCGGAGACCCGCTCGCGCAGACCGTGCCACACGGAGCAGTGCACGATCAGATCGACTCTGCCTGAAGCGTGAAGCAAAGCCCTTTCGGCGCTGGGCCGCTGACGGCTTCGCGATGACCTGGAGGTGTTATCAGAACCGTTCAACCCTGAACGGCCGCGGGTCCACTACGGTCTCCTCACCGGTCATCATCTCGGCGATCAGGCGGCCGGTTACGGGGCCTAGCGTCAACCCGTGATGTGCATGGCCAAACGCGAACCACAGTCCCGAATGATTTTTCGCTGGCCCGATGATAGGCATCATGTCGGCTGTGCAGGGGCGCGCGCCCATCCAGGCTTGCTCGTCGAGACGATTTCCCAACGGAAACAGCGTGCGCGCGACCGGCTCGACCGCAGCGAGTTGCGTGGGCGTCCTGGGTGCACCGATATGGGCGATTTCCGCGCCCGTCGTCAGGCGGATGCCGCGTGCCATGGGAGCCAGCACATAGCCCTTCTCGGCGTCCAGGATCGGATGATTCAGGCGGGCCGCCGCGTGGGATGCATAGTGCATGTGGTACCCGCGTTTGACGGCGAGCGGCAGACGGTAACCGAGCCGCGAACTCACGCGGCTCGACCACGGTCCCAACGCAACCACCGCCGATGCAGCCGTGATCGTTGTTCCGGCCTGCGTATCGACTTCCCAACCCTCGCGAAGCGAGTCCGCATCGCCGATGAAAAACCGACCACCCAGCGCTTCGAAATACTTTGCGTAGGCGGTGACGAGCGCGTTCGGATCGCTCACGGAGTCGGATTGCGGATAGTGCAAGCCGCCGGACAAGGTTTTGGCGAGACTGGGTTCCGCGCGGTGCAGGCCGGCGGTGTCGAGCGATTCGAACGCGACGCCATATTCGCGGTGCCACAGTTCAGCGAGCCGGATTTCCGCGTCGCGTGCCGCGTCGGTGCGAAACACCTTGATCCAGCCGATCGGCCGCAGCAGCGCGCTCGCGCCAGCATTCGCAGCGAGCGTGCGGTGCTCGCTGATGCACAGTTCGATCAGTGTCGAGTACGACTTCGCAATTGCCGCGTGTTTTGCCGGATGAGAATTGCGCCAGTATTGCCACAGGAACGGTGCTGCCTCGAGCATCGCATTGGCATGGTAGCGAACTTCCGGCGACCGGTTGCGCGCGTAGCGAAGCAGGGTGCCGAGGTCGCGTGGCAACGCATAGGGATAAACGCCTTCGCGCTGGATCAGTCCGGCATTGCCGAACGAAGTCTCGTTGCCGGGCAGCTTGCGGTCCACTAGCGCGACCTGGCGTCCGCGCTTTTGCAGATGCACGGCAACGCACACGCCTACAATGCCCGCGCCGAGCACGACGGTATCGAAGTTCAATCTGGTCATGAGCTTACAGTTGCCGTTTAGGCGAGAAATGCCGTGACTGCGGAAGGATGAAATCGACGTAACTTACCATACCGCCCGTACTCGATCACAAGCGGGTTGGCAGCTGTTTAAGGCGGGCGTGCAGGGTGTACGGAACTTTATGAGGAGTCCGACGCAAATCAGCCCCGTAGAGAATGGGGCGAGCTGGACGAAGTACCGCGGTGCTTGCCTGGTGAAGGGCGAATTTTTCCAGACGGCTCCGCCCGCTTCCTGCGGCTGGAACCCCTATGCCGGGGTCGCCGACGAATCAGAACGGTTTTCGCTTGCACCCCGGCAATCCAGAAATCGCCAGATGCAATCGCAACTCGCGCCGATCAGAACGCGCGAAAACGACGAGCCGCAGGCGACGCAACGGTAATGCTCAACTGCGGGAACACCGCACAGTTCGCCTACGCCGAGCAGCGCCATTTCACACAACTGGGTTGAAGCAGGGCGGCCATGAAGGTCCGAACATGATTTGCAGGTCTGCATTCTGCGCTCCGGTCGGGCTGTCAACCTCAGACTAGCACGACGCCCGAATGCTGCAAAGATTTTGCCGCATTCGATTGGCGAATCGGTCGAAATTGCTGATGTTTCGATACCGTGGGGCCGGTTCCATGAGGCCCGGGAAAAGGGCGCAATTGGGGCGCAAAAGAGTTTGCGCAGTGTGGCGCGCGTATTTCGATGTTACGGTGGGCATTCCGTTGCCTCAGACGAGTCCACTACGCGGTCGAGCGGATTCGGATACGCACGCGATTGCATTTCGGCCAGCCGGCTCAGCGTGCGCGACAGATCGTGGGCGCCTTCGAGACCGTTGAGCGCCGCGGCGATGGGCTTATCGGAGCAAATGAACAACGCCCGCTTACGGTCATAGAAAATGTCGACCAGCCACACGAAGCGCTGCAGCGTATGCGGCTTTGCGAGCCAGTGCGTGTCCAACTGGTCGATGACCAATCCCTGCCAGCGCTCGGCGAGGTCCAGATAGTCGAGGTGCGAGCGGCTTGCGACGCACAGCTCCTCGAAACTCGCCCACAGCAGTGACGCGCCTGCGGCCTGCGCGTTGAGCGGCCGTCCGGCCGCAGACAGCGTCTGCGGATATAACGCGTCTTCGCCTTCATATAACAGGAAGATGCGCAGCAGTTGCTCGTGCGTCACCGCGTCGAGCGGCGCGAAAAAGTGGGGACGTTGCGCCGGTTCGGCGCTAAAACGATAGTCGCGCGCGCCGTCGAAATGAACCACCGTGAGATGCTGCTCGATCCGCTCGATCGTCGGCTCGAAACGCTCGTGATATTCCTGATTCGGCAGCAAGCCTCGCGGCGCGTAGTTCGATGTGAGCGCGATGCGCGTGCCGAGTTCCAGCGCGACATCGAGGAAGCGGCCGATCAGAAACGCATCGGCAATATCGTGGACATGGAATTCGTCGAAGCACAGCAACGCGATGCCGTCGAGCCATTGCCGCGACACCGAGCCGAGCCTGTCGTCGCCGCGCGGTTCGTTGACGAGGCGCCCGTTCATCTCGCGCAGGAACTCGTGGAAATGGATGCGTCGCTTCGCGCACTCGGCCAGTTCGAAGACGGTATCGACCACGAGGCTCTTGCCGCGTCCCGGCAAACCGTAGCAGTAGACACCCTGTGCCGCTCGCGCGGCGCCGGGCGGTTTGCGCTGCGCCGTTGTGCCGAGCAGGTCCAGTAGCGCGGCAATCGCATGGCGCTGGCTGGCGTCCGGCACGATCGCGCGGGCTGCGAGGGTGCTCACGACGTGAGCTTCGTCGATCATGGTGCTGCGACTCCGCAAGAGATAGAGAAGGTTCGGGCAACGGACGCGTCCGGCGCGACGCCTATCCTGCCACAGCTTGATTCCTCTGCGCTTTGGTCGAGGGGGTGAGGGTTTACGTGGAGCACGTTTACTTGAAAAATCAAGTATAGTCAGTCACATATATTTGAAAAATCAAATATCGGCTGTCCACAATGAACCCATGTGATGCCCCTCGTCTTCCTTTCGCAGATGAGGTTGCGACGCCTTGAACTGGAGCAGATCAATGAGAAACAAGATTGCGCTTGAAGAACACTTTGCGATCGACCTGACTATCGAGCAGTCCAAAATTTATGCGCCTGCCGCCGTTTGGGAAATGCTGAAGTCCAATCTGATGGACATTGAGCAGCAGAGACTCGAGCGGATGGAGCAGGGCGGAACCGAGTACTCAATCTTGTCGCTCAACTCGCCCGGCATCCAGGGTATCCCTGACATCAAACAGGCAATTGATGTCGCGAGACGGGCCAATGATGTCCTCGCAGAACATGTTGCCCGCCATCCGTTGCGTTTGGGTGGATTTGCCGCGTTGCCGATGCAGGACCCCGAAGCTGCGGCGCGTGAACTCGAGCGCAGCGTGAAGGATCTCGGGTTCCATGGCTTTATGGTGAATGGCTTTTCCCAGCTGGGCGATGTGGAAAATGTCGTGTACTACGACGCCCCGCAGTACACCGATTTCTGGGCGAACGCGGCGGCGCTCGGCAAGCCTTTCTATATGCATCCGCGGGATCCATTGCCGTCTCGTGAACCGATCTACGACGGCTTTCCATGGCTGACCGCGGCGACCTGGGCGTTCGCCGTTGAGACGAGTATTCATGCACTGAGACTGATGACGTCAGGTCTCTTCGACCGCAATCCGGGGTTGCAAATGATTCTCGGCCACCTCGGCGAGGGGATTCCGTTCAACGTTTGGCGTGTCGACCACATTCTCCAGAAAGCGCCACGAGGACTGCCCTGCAAGCGCAGCGTGGGCGACTACCTCAGGGAGAACGTCTACGTCACTACCAGTGGGAATTTCAGAACGCAGACGCTTCTGTCCTCGATGCTGGAGATGGGCAGTGACCGAATCATGTATTCGGTCGACTATCCGTTTGAAACGCATGACGAGGCGTCTCAGTGGTTCGACACATGCTCAATCAGCGAAACCGATCGCGTGAAGATTGGACGGGAAAACGCACGACGCTTGTTCCGTCTCGATTGATACAAGGAAAAGGAGAAGTCGGATGTCCACGATTGAACTGGCGCCAGCAGACGTGTGGCGCAACAAGATCTATAGCGGCGGGTGGAAAACCGGAGGCGCGGGTACGATCCCGGTGACCGAGAAGGCGACCGGTGCGGAAATTGGGGCGATTGGTTGCGCGTCGGCTGCTGACGTGTCAGCCGCCGCCGCGATCGCAACAGATGCGCAACGCGCCTGGGCCGCGACGCCAGGGCCTCAGCGAGGCGATGTTTTGCGCGAGGTCGTTCGTTTGTTAGAGGTCCATAAAGACGAGATCGCCCTTCAGATCGTCAGGGAGAGCGGCTCGATACGGCCGAAGGGACAACTGGAGGTAAAGCTGGCGATACGTGAGATTCTGGAAGGCGCGGCGTTAGCCAGCCAGCCAACCGGGGTGATCACGACCAGCGACGTGAAGGGGCGGCATAGCGTAGCGCGCAGAATTCCAATGGGCGTGGTCGGGGTCATTACTCCGTGGAATTCCCCGTTCATCCTGGCGGCGCGAGCCATCGCACCGGCGCTTGCCACCGGCAACGCAGTGATACTCAAGCCCGACCCTCAAACGCCGGTCAGCGGCGGCGTCCTGTATGCGCGGCTATTCGAGGTTGCGGGGTTGCCCGAGGGGCTGTTCCATGTCCTTCCCGGTGGCGCGGAAACCGGTGACGCACTGGTCCGGGACCCACTTGTCAACATGATCAGCTTCACGGGATCCACGCGGGTCGGGCAAGCGATTGGCGCCGTAGCGGGCGGCCTGCTCAAGCGGGCAAACCTCGAGCTTGGCGGCAAGAATCCGTACATCGTGCTGGATGATGTCGATGCCGAAGCCGCGGCGAGTGCGGGGGCATGGGGGGCGTTTTTGCATCAGGGCCAGGTCTGCATGGCCGTGGGGCGGCATCTCGTTCATGAAAGCATTGCTGACGCCTACATTGAATGCCTCGTCCGGAAAGCCGAGGCGCTATCGGTTGGCGATCCGTTCAAGGGCGATGTTCATCTCGGCCCCATCATCAATGAACGGCAGGCAGCAAACGTCGATCGCATCGTAGCCGACTCTGCAAGCAAGGGCGCGAAGATTCTCGCCGGTGGGTCCCGCGACGGGCTGTTTTTCAAACCGACAGTCATGGTCGACGTCGCGCCAGGAATGCCTGCGTTTGAGGAAGAGATCTTCGGTCCCGTTGCCGCAGTGACTGTGTTCAAGAACGATGACGAAGCGGTTTCGTTGGCTAATCAGAACCGTTTCGGCCTGGTCGCGGCAGTGGCTTCTTCCAATTTGCGCCGCGCCCAGCGGATTGCGGACCAACTGCATGCCGGCATTGTCCACATCAATGATCAGACGATCATGCACGAGGTGTTTGGGCCAATGGGCGGTCTGGGTTTGTCCGGCAACGGACATAACTACAGCACGCTGACCAACGCGGACCAGTTCACGGAATGGCAGTGGGTGACGAGCCGCGAAAGCCTTCCTGCTTATCCGTTCTAGTGGACGTGCTCAAACGGAGCGAGGTGCAAAATTGACCCCCTGTACTGCGCAGCTAGCGGAAGAGACGCATGCTTCGATCGTCAACATTGGCGCGTTGATCGATAGCCAGCCACTGAGCACCTTCCAGAAATGGATCATGGTGATGATCGGTTGCTCGGTGGTGATGGATGGGTTCGACGTGCAGACAATGGGTTTTGTCGCGCCCGCGATTGTCCGCGCGTGGGGCATCAACCCAGCCGAGCTCGGCCCCATTTTCGGTGCCGGCTTGCTGGGGATGCTCGCGGGCTCCATCGTTCTCGGTGCTATGGCCGATCGAGTGGGGCGCCGGCCGGTGTTGATCGGAGCGACCATTTTCTATGGGGTATGCATGCTCGGTACCACCCTGGTTCAGAGCGTGCCGGAATTTCTTGTCATTCGTTTCCTGACCGGTTTTGGCATCGGCGGCGTGATGGGTAACGCTATCGCACTGGTCAGCGAGTACAGTCCGCAGAAACATCGGGCGTCGCTGATGACATGGGTCTCGTGTGGCTTCACGGGTGGGGCCATTGCCGGAGGGCTTCTCTGTGCAACCTTGCTCCCGTCGCTGGGCTGGAGGTCGGTGTTCCTCGTTGGGGGTATCTTGCCGCTGGTCATTGCCCTCCCGATGGCCAGGTATCTGCCAGAATCGCTCCAACTGCTGGTGGTCAAACAGCGCAGCCCGGAAAGGGTCGCCCAGTGGCTTGGGCGAATCGCGCCGAACGTCCAGCTCGGGCCAGGAACCCGCTTTGTCGTTCACGGGCAGTCGCAAGCGAAGGCCTCCGTTGGCGAGCTGTTTCGTCATGGCCGCAGCACCACCACGCTATTGCTATGGGGTATCAACTTCGCGAACCTGCTCGATCTCTTCTTTCTGTCGAACTGGCTTCCGATGCTTTCCTTGCGAGTCGGACACGCAGTGTCGACGGCTGTGCTCATCGGCACCTCATTGCAGATCGGCGGTACTGTGGGTGCGCTGCTGATGGGCCCGTTGATCGACCGCTTCGGCTTCTATCGTGTCCTGGCGCTCAGCTTTCTGGTGGCGACATTTTCAGTATCGTCCGTCGGTCTTCCTGACCTATCAACGGGATTGCGCTATGCCGTCGTGCTGATAAGCGGAATCTGCATTGTGGGTGGGCAACCAGCGGTCAATGCGTTGACCGCGACGCTCTATCCAACCTCGCTGCGGGCCACCGGGGTTGGCTGGAGTCTGGGTATTGGCCGGGCGGGTTCAATAATCGGTCCTGTCGTGGCCGGACAACTGATCAAGCTGCAGTGGTCGAATACCGCGCTGTTTGTTGCGGCTGCAGTACCCGCACTAGCGTCGTGTCTGATGATTGTTCTCCTCAGCCGCGCTGCGGGGCGAATTCGGATCGATTGCGTCGATTGCTAGCGGATTACGACGGCAAATTCAGAAAGACGTGCTCGACCAATAATTTAGTATTACTAACGTAGATGGTTTGTGTGATGGCGAGAACACCTGCATGGGCGCAGGGCAACGCCAAACGGCAACCGAATTTGGAGGGGACATGATTGAAGAACGCGACCTCATCGTCACGATGCGGGACGGCACTCGTCTCGCGGTCGATGTCTATCGACCGGAGGGGAAGGGGAAGTATCCGGTGCTCTATGCATCGGCTCTGCACAACAAGGATCTTCAGGGCCCAGACATTGCCGACGTGTTGCCTTCGCAACCCGCGCATGCGCCGTTGTGGTTTGGCCCGATAGAAGCCGGTGACACGCGCCGCTTTATTGCCAATGGCTATGTGCACGTTATTGCGCAGCCGCGGGGCTCGGCCAAGTCGGAAGGGCACTATGGCGAAGAGAACACCGATCATTACGACATGATCGAGTGGATCACTCAACAGCCGTGGTCGGACGGCAAAGTCGGGATGGTTGGTATTTCGGGTTTTGCGGGGGAGCAATGGCGCGCGGCCACGCAAGGACATCCCGCGCTCAAGGCGATCTTCCCTTACGACGCTTGTAGCGCATATGGAGGCATGTTCGGGTTTCGGGATTTTAATCCGGGCGGCGTCATTCATACGTTTCCCTACTTGCTTGACGTCTTCAGCACGGTGCACGAGTCGCGCGGCGTCCCAGGGCCGCTCCCGGATGAGCAGGAAGCGCTGTGGCGCTCGGCCATGCAAAATCCCGACTACAAGATGTACATCAACCTCTACAACATTCTGACGCAGAAGGGTCAGCGCACCTGGGTGATGTACCACATCATGACGAACCCTTGGGAGCCAGACGGGACCGTCGAGCGGGCCGAGGAAATCTTCAAGTCGATCAAGGTCCCGTTCTATACGGGGTCCGGTGCTTATGCGTACACATACAAATTGCATTGGCTGGGTGCTCAGCACTACTTCGGAAACGTCAAGCAATCGCGCAAGTTGATCTTTACCGGGCCGGCCCATCTGGAACGGCCTTTCCATCAGTACCACGACGAGGTCATCCGTTGGTACGACTACTGGCTCAAGGGTATTGACACCGGCATCATGGATGAACCCCCGGTTCGTTACTGGGTCATGGGGGCCAACGAATGGCGCACGGGTAGCGACTGGCCCCTGCCCGAAACGCAATGGGTCAAGTATTACCTCGGTGGTTGGGAGCAGCTTTCCATGGACGTACCCCGACCCTCGGCGGAGGTCGGCAATGCGCATCGGGAGCCGGATGTCTTTACGCAAATGCCGCTCAAGAAGACCACCAAGGTCGAGCGGTTGCGTTATATGACTGAGCCACTCCCCCACGACGTGCTGGTGGCGGGTCCGATCTCGCTCACGCTCTACGCAGAGATTGATCAGCCGGACACGAACTGGATCGTCGTGCTGAAGGACGTGGGGCCGGACGTCTCGGTCGTTACCGCACGCGCCGGTGAACGGACGGTTCCGCAGACGTTGCCGGAACGCGAACTGACCCGTGGTTGGTTGAAGGCGTCGTACCGGGCAACGGATCCTGATCGATCCAGGCCCGCAGAACCCTTCTACAAACTGACGAAGGCTTCGATCGAACCGGTTACGCCCGGCGAGATCGTCAAGTATGAGATCCAGGTGCTGGCGACGGCCAACCAGTTCAAGGCCGGCCACCGAATTTGCGTCGAAATCTGCAGTCTTGACGTGCCTACGGGAACGGGCGCGATGACCGACGTCGAGTACATCCCTTATCACGTATGCAGTAGCAATACGGTCACTCACAAGATTTACCGCGACGCCGACCACCCTTCACATTTGCTGCTTCCCATCATTCCGTTGAATGCATCGTCATCCTGAGTATCGGATCCTTGAAGGGCGTCGGTGGCGCCCTGTGTATTTGACCGACAACATGAGGTTTTCCAATGAAAAGCATACGTTTTGAGCGCGAAGGGAAGGTCGGGAATATCGTACTGGCGAATCCGCCCTACAACCGGCTTGATCTGCGCTTTGCCCAATGTCTGCGCGAGGCGGTTCGCGAGGCGAGTGAAAGCGATATCCGGGTGCTCGTCGTGCGCGCAGAGGGACCGCATTTTAGTCTCGGCGGCGAGGTTCGCGAATGGCCCGGTAAGGACCTGAACTGGTTCCGCACGTTCGTAGCGGAAGTCAACACGTCGTATCGGGCGATCGAGGCCTTGCGTGTTCCGACGGTGGCCGTGGTGCAGGGCCTGGCATTCGGTGGCGGGCTTGAACTTGCCCTGAGTTGCGACTTTATCGTGGCGGCGACGGATACCGTCTTTCGATGCGTCGAGGTAACGACCGCGATGCTGCCCATCGCAGGTGCGCTGCAGCGACTGGCTGAGCGCGTGGGGCGTGGTCGCGCGTCGCGCTTCGCCATGCTGGGTGAACCGTTTCTGGGGAGCCTTGCCGGCGAACTCGGGATTGCCACACACGTGGCAGAACCCGGTGAGCTCGAACGGGTCGCCAGCGAACTGGTGACACGACTTTCGGACGGTCCCACGCTTTCGTATGCGGCTACGCGCACCCTGCTCAAGACGTGGTCAAGTGGCGGCGTGGCGGGTGCCGATATTGCAATGCTGGATGTTTGCATGGGCCTGTACCACACGGAAGACGCCACGCGGGGCTTTGCCCACACAGCCGAAGCGTTCGACCGCGATGAGGAGCCTGGTGATCTTGTCTTTTACGGCAAGTAGCGGGAAACGTATGCAAACCTTACCCGGATCCCTTGCATCTAGCGCACCTGCCGATGGTGTTGCATACGTCCGCGGTGCGACGGATGTTCCATTGAGCGAATCGACGATCGGCGAGCTTCTGAAAGATACTGCGCAACGTTTTCCCGACCGGCAAGCTGTGGTGTTCCGCGAACAGGGTGTGCGCTGGACATGGAAGGAGTTTGACGAACGGGTCGATCGACTTGCCGCAGGTCTCTTGTCCCTGGGCATAGCAAAGGGTGATCGTGTCGGAATCTGGTCGCCCAATCGATCTGAATGGTTGCTCGCGCAGTTCGCTACAGCACGCATCGGTGCGGTTTTAGTCAACATCAACCCTGCCTACCGGGTTTCAGAGTTCGAGTATGCCTTGCGCAAGGTGCGCTGCAAAGCGCTCGTGACGGCGGAGCAATTCAAAACGTCGCAGTACATTTCCATGCTGCTCGACATTGCCCCAGAACTGACGTCGCAGCGAGCCGGCGATCTGCGTTGCGCGCGGTTGCCGGAACTCCGTACCGTGATATCCGTCGGTGATCCGGCCATACGGGGCGTGATGCCATTCTCCGCCGTGATGGAGAAGGGCGAGGCGATCCGGCGTGACGAAGAACCAACAACTATCGTGCTGTCGGCTCATGACCCGATCAATATTCAGTTCACGAGCGGTACCACTGGCAGTCCGAAGGGCGCTACGCTGACGCATCGAAACATCGTCAATAACGGGCGGTTTGTGGCAATGGCGATGAAGCTATCCGAAGCCGACTCGCTCTGCATTCCCGTGCCGCTCTACCACTGCTTCGGAATGGTTCTAGCCGTCCTGGCGTGCGTATCAGTCGGAGCGCAGATGGTCTTCCCAGGCGAAGGATTCGACGCCGGCGCGACCCTCGCGTCAATCGCGGAAGAGCGCTGTACGGCACTTCACGGAGTTCCGACGATGTTTATCGCAGAGCTGGAGCATCCGCAATTTGCTGCGTTTGATCTAAGCAGTCTGCGCACTGGCATCATGGCTGGCTCGCCGTGCCCCATCGAGACCATGAAGCAGGTGGTGGCCAAAATGCATATGCAGGAGGTCACCATTGCGTATGGAATGACGGAGACCAGCCCGGTATCGTTTCAGAGCGCAACCACCGACCCACTCGATAAGCGCACGACCACCGTCGGGCGGATTCAACCTCACCTCGAAGTGAAGATCGTCGATTCCCTTGGCGATACAGTGCCCGTTGGTGCAACTGGAGAGCTATGCACAAAAGGATACTCCGTGATGCTGGGGTACTGGGAAGATGAGGAAAAGACACGTGAAAGCATCGTCGACGGATGGATGCACACGGGCGACCTCGCAACGATTGACGCCGACGGCTATTGCAATATTGTCGGCAGACTCAAGGACATGGTGATTCGCGGTGGCGAGAACATTTATCCTCGCGAGATAGAGGAGTACTTATTCAGGCACCCTAAGATTCAGAATGCTCAGGTGTTCGGCGTACCAGACGAAAAAACTGGGGAGGAGCTGTGTGCGTGGATTGTGCTTCGGCAGGGCGAGTATGCCAGCGAGCAAGACATCCGCGATTTTTGCCGAGGGCAGATCGCTCATTACAAAGTGCCCAAATATGTTCGCTTTGTCGATGAAATGCCAATGACCGTCACAGGCAAGGTGCAGAAGTTTTTAATGCGCGAGGAGATGATTCGGATTCTTGATTTGGGCGACAAAAAGACCGCCTGACATGGTCGGGCTCATCTCCGCCTTCTCCGGGGTCGCGCGGCCCGTACCGGCGTGCGAGAGACACGTCACCTGGTTGACTACTATGTCAACCAGGCTCGTCGTGCTGCACTGCTCACTCAGGCATGAAGCCGGCCTTACCTTCGAACATCACGGACCCGGCGATGTCTTTTTGCGCCTGCAGCGCGGCAAGACTCCGGCTATAGCCGGCTTCGAGCACCGCATAGGCATCTCCACCGAGGACGGTGCGCAGCGGCGGTTCCGGCATCTGGCTGATCGTATAGATGGCGTCGGCCATTTTCACGGGATCGCCTGAAGCGTTTGCGTCGCCGTTTTCCTCGATCCAGCGGCGCAGCTTGCCGACCGCGCTGTCCTTGTAGTCCTCGAGTTCCTCGGTCCAGCGAATATTGGCCACGAAGCCCGTCTTGATGGAGCCCGGTTCGATGATGATGGTCTTGATACCGAACGCCGCAACCTCCTGGCTCACCGCTTCGGCAAAGCCTTCAAGTCCGAACTTCGCGGCGTGGTACAGCGACCCTCCCGGGAAGGCGGCACGTCCACCGACGCTGCTGACATGGATGAACGTGCCGCGTTTCTTTGCGCGTAATGCACCGAGGAAGGCACGCGTGACGTGAATTGGCGCCAGCAGATTCAGCGCAATCTGCTGCTCGATTTCAGCCTCGCTCATTTCTTCGATCGCGCCGATCACGGCGCCGCCCGCGTTGTTGACCACGACGTCGGCATCGGGATGGCGCGCTGCGGCGGCCTGTACCTGTTCGCGATCGGTCAGGTCGACTGACTCCACCTTGAGCAGGTCCGGATAAGCTTGCTGCAGCGACTGCATTGCCTCGATACGGCGCACTGCAGCAACCACAGGATGCCCTTGGGCCAGTACTTTTTCTGTGAGCGCGAGCCCCAGACCGCCGGACGCGCCCGTGATGAACCACTTCTGACTTGACATGATGCCGTTCTCCTTACTGTATATGAGTGAGTACGCGCTCAATTATATCCGAGTTTTGGGATAGCTGCCCGTTTGCCGCAGGGTGGAGTCAAACAAGGTCGTCAAGCGCACCAGCGTTCTCATACAACTTGAGCAGCATGGTGCGGAGTGCCTGAACGTCACTTGCCGTCAAACCGGTGAGGATCACCGACTCGTGTTGCTGCGCGACAGGGACGATGCGCAGCGCCAATTCCACCCCTTTGTTTGTCAGGGCAATCCTGATCGATCGTCCATCCGTCGTGCTCTTCTCGCGTTTGACCAGGTCCTGGCTCGCAAGACGGTCAATGATTCTGGACAGCGCGGAAATATCCGACGTCGCATGCACCGATAGTTCAGACAAGGTCTGGTGTGGAACGTACAGCAGCGAGGCACAGACTCGCCACTCGCTGAGGTTTAGCCCAAACGGTTTCAGTGCCTTCGCGAACGCGTTTCCCATCCTGCCTCCGGCACGTGTCAACAGGAAAGGAATTGCCAGTTCGAGTTCTTGCGGTCGCTTGGGTGTCTTCATGGGTGTCAGTGGCCCGAGGGTTTACATGGGTACGTATATTTGAAAAATCAACTATACTACAGCTACATAATAGTTGAAAAATCAAATAAATGCTAGCCGGGCGAACTCGGATAACTCCCTTCCAGAAGGAGCGGGGCGTCTTTCGTATCAGCCGCAGATTCTCGTGTCTAATGCCCGTTTTGCTCGGCGATGCTTTAGCGAGGAATGAGCTCGATTGAACGAGGGGTTAGTGGCTACGAAAAACTGGAATGCAATCATCTGATTTAATTAGTAATACATAATAAAAACCTGACTGTAGTGACGGATTCCGTGCGGGACTGATTCAATAATAAATCGCGCCAGGGATGAAAGATTCGGATCGAGACCTGGTGGTCATATTGCGATTTGTCCGGTCAGATTGAATCTGGAGTCCTGAATAGTCAGCTGAAGGGGAATCAAGTTGTGATGCAGCCACGAAGCTGCGGCCGGTAGGCAGCAGATGGAAAACGGAGATCAGATTTGGAAACTCAAGTCATCATTGTTGGAGCCGGACCGGTAGGGCTGACGCTTGCGATCGACCTTGGCAAACGCGGCATTGCGTGCGTGCTTGTCGAGCAAAAGGCGGAGCCCCAGTTTCTGCCGAAAATGGAGCGTTGCAACGCGCGGACCATGGAGATCTTTCGGCGGCTTGGACTTGCGGACCGTATCCGGGCCGCCGGCATGCCCGAGGACGTCCCTATGGACATCCAGATCATCCGTTCCATGACGGAGCCGCCGATCCTGCGCTTGCCCTATCCATCGGTGGCGGAGACTCGCGCGCTCACGCATGAGAGCCTTGACGGCAGCCTCCCACTCGAACCCTATCAGCTCATCTCTCAGTACACACTCGAACCGCTTCTGCTGGAGGTGGCCGAGCAATCGCCGACGGTCACGGTGATGCGCAGTACGACGTTTCTGGAATTCACTGAGCACGACGATGGTGTTCGGGTGGCGGTCAATGACGCCGACGGTGTGAGAAGAACGTTGCAGGCCGCTTACCTCGTGGGCTGCGACGGGGGAGCGAGCCGTGTACGTAAGCAACTGGGCATTCGTCTGGAGGGCGAGGGCGACATTGCGCGGCTGAGACAGGGCCTGTTCTATTGCGAGCAACTCTACGAGCGGCTGCCGATAAGCAACGGGCCGAGCCGGGGGCGGCACTATCTGGTGGCGGGCGGACCTCCTACTCTCATGATCATGCAGGACTCGACGCGGCACTGGACGGTCCATTCCGCCGTCGAGAGCGATGACGAGATGCGGCGGATGTTCGAGCGGATCATCGGTGTCGCGCTGCCCTACGAGATGCTGTATTGCGCGGAATGGCGACAGAACCTTCTACTGGCCGAACGCTATCGAGAGGGAAGGGTGTATCTCGCAGGCGACGCGGTGCACCTCGTGATTCCTACGGGCGGTCTCGGCATGAACACCGGCGTTGGCGACGCCACCGATCTTGCCTGGAAGTTGGCCGCCACGCTGCAAGGTTGGGGGGGCCCGGCGTTGCTCCCCTCCTATGAAGCTGAGCGGCGCCAGGTTGGCGAGCGGGTGGTCGGCGCATCGCGCTACGCGTCGCTTGGATACCGCACCTGGTTGGCCGAGGTGCGCCCGGAGATCGGAGACGATACGCCCGCGGGGTCGACTGCTCGCGCCCACCTTGCGGAAGTGGCGAACGTCGAGCAACGCAAGTCGAACGAGATGATCGGCGCAGAACTGGGCTATCGATACGTGGATTCGCCCATTATTGACAATGTACCGGGAGGGCCGCAACACGATCTGCGTGCCTATCTTCCCACTACGTGGCCCGGTGCCCGCCTTCCCCATATGTGGCTCGCCGACGGAAGCGCCATCCAGGACCGGCTACGGTCGGAGCGCTACACGTTGATCGACATCGCGGGTGGGCATGATGCGCGCCCGCTTCTCGCCGCGTTCGAAGCGCTCGGCGCGCCGCTCGATGTGCTCGTGGTTGCAGATCCGGGGCTTCGCGCCGTCTATGAGCGGGACCTCGTTCTCGTGCGGCCCGACATGCATGTCGTGTGGCGCGGCGATCGGCTCCCGCAGGCCGTCGATGATCTCGCCGCGAAGGTGACAGGACATAGCACCATAAACCGCGCATCGGGTTCGGTCAGCAGCCGCTGACCGAACCGGCTGAATCGAATCGATATTCGGTCGGCCCACGCTGCAAGCTCGATGCGCGACGGCGCAGGGGTGCCGTCGCCTTGAGATTTCGACAACATTGGAGACGAATAAATGAGTGCACGGTTGAATCGGGCCAGAGGTGACCATTCGTGGCACCGGCTATTTTGGTGGACGCTCTCAGCGCTTGCGGCATGTGCGTCGGACGTATCGCATGCGCAGAGCGCTGTCACCCTCTATGGGATCATCGATACCGGCGTTGAATACGTGACGAACGTCGGTCCTCATAAATCCAGTTCGGTGCACATGCCGTCTCTCACGGCCTCACTACCGTCACTGTGGGGCCTACGTGGCAAAGAGGATCTGGGCGGTGGTCTGAGCGCGGTTTTTGTATTGGAGTCGGGCTTTGCTCCAGCACAGGGCTCGCTGAATCAAGGCGGCCGTCTGTTTGGCAGACAGGCCTATGTCGGGCTTGCGAGTCAGTGGGGGACGGTCACCCTTGGGCGCCAATATTCGCAAATCTTTTGGGCGGCACTAACGGGCGACACGCTGGCTCCGAATATCTATGCCGCTGCCGATCTGGACCCCTACTTGACCCAGCCGCGAGTTGATAATTCGATCACCTATACCTTCACGTCATCCGGACTCACCGCGGCTGCAACATATTCTTTTGGACGCGACGCGGTGGATAGTGCGCCGGCCGGAGGGTGCGCTGGCCAATCGCCCACCGATTGGCGGGCCTGCAAGGCGATGTCTGCAATGCTGAAATATGACTCTGGGAAATGGGGCGTGGCGGCGGCCTTCGATCGCAACTACGGTGGAGGCGGCACTGGCTCGCCGCTGCCACTTAGCTCGCAAACCGATACGCGTGCCCTGATCGATGGCTACGTGAAGTTCGGCACCGCGACTTTCGGCGCGGGATTCCAACACCGGATCAATCACGGAGAGCAGACGCCGACCGTTTTCGATGCGACCAGCAACTACTGGTGGCTCGGTGGATCCTATTTCCCCCGTCCGGATATTGCTCTTGACGCACAGTTCGGCCATATCACCGTGAGCAGCAACGACTCGGGAGGCTCTGTGATCGCAGCGCGCGCTATGTACTTCTTCTCCAAGTCCACTGCGGTGTACGTCACGGCAGGGCATGTGTTCAATCAGCGCAACGCAAATTTTTCGATTGACGGTGGCGTGATCCCGCCTACTTCGACGCCTTTGGCAGGGGTGGATCAAACCGGTGCGATGGTGGGTATTCGCCACCTGTTCTAAATGGCTCGCGGTTAGCTCGGCAGCCGTAGGCTGAGCAGTGGTGCAGTGGTGAGCCACCGTGACAGGTCTTGGTGGAAGCCTTTATTTCTTTAGTTAACTTCGTAATCCTTATTTAATAAAAGGCTCAAAGCACATATGAAACCCCGATTCCGTCAACTGATATTGGTCGCTACGGCAACCACATCGCTCTTCCTGGGCGTTGCGCACGCGCAGGTGGATGCGTCGAAAAGCAAGGTGACCGCCACCTCGAAGCAGATGAACGTGGCCGTCGACGGCACGTTCAGGAAGTTCACGGCGCAACTCATCTTCGATCCATCCAGGCCGGCGGCGGGTAGTGCGCAACTGACTATCGACACCGCAAGCTACGACCTCGGCGACGAAAGCTACAACCAGCAGGTGCGTGGCAAAGACTGGTTCGACGCGGCGCAGTTTCCCAACGCCACATTCGTCTCAAGCGCCATTGCACCGGCCGGCGGCGACCAGTTCAAGGTCAGCGGCAAGCTGACCATCAAGGGCAAGTCCGAAAACGTCACGTTGCCGGTCACCGTAGCGCAGCAGGGGGCGACGCAAACTTTCGACGGCGCGTTGCCGATCAAGCGTAGCCAGTTCGACATCGGTACCGGCGAATGGAAAGACACCTCGGTCGTCGCCGATGAAGTGATGATCAGGTTTCACATTGTCGAAGTCAAAAAATAACCAGCAAAAGCCCCCCAGACCATCCAGGAGGAATCGCAATGAACAAGCAACTTTTGACGGCGGCGATCGCCGCTCTCGCAACAGGCACGTCGTTCGGCGCCATGGCGGCGGAGACCACGTATCAACTGGACCCCTCGCACACGTATCCCAGCTTTGAGGCTGATCACTTCGGCGGCGTCTCGATCTGGCGCGGCAAGTTCAACAAGAGCAGCGGCGCGGTGACGATCGATCGTGAAGCCAGGACCGGCACGCTGGAAGCGACTATCGACATGACGTCGGTGGATATCGGTAACGATACGCTGGACACAGAGTTGAAGAGCCCGAAATTCTTCGATGCCACTCAATTCCCGACCGCTGTCTATAAGGGTACGTCGATGAAGTTTCAGGGCGATGTGCCGGTCGAAGTGATCGGCGAGTTGACGCTGCACGGTGTGACGAAACCGCTGAACCTGAAGATCGAGTCGTTCAAGTGCTTTCAGAACCCGATGCTCAAGCGCGAAGTGTGCGGCACGGAATCGACGGGGACTTTTGACCGGTCGGACTTCGGGGTGGACCTGGGCAAGACCTACGGCTTCAAGATGCAAACGGTGCTGCACATCCAGGCGGAAGGCATCAAGCAATAAGGCAGGACTTAAACAGGGTAACGCAGCGTTCCCGATTGACGGCGGCGTGGTCTGGCCCGGTCATTGAAGTTCTCTCATCCTTGCCACGCCCCAAACGGGGCGTCCGCATATCAAGAACACATTTGTCTGTCAAAAAGGCTCAAATCAGGCTCGTTCGCCTGAAATCAGGTACGTTTGAGCGTCACCAGCACCAGTTCCCCAAACCCGATATAAGGAAATGATCGTAACGCCACTTGTTACGATCCTATCATTCGATGTACGATGGTTGCGAATAAACCATCAGCCGTTACTGTGCACTGCACAAAATCACGGACGTCAAATGCCTGAAGCTCCTTCTTCGTCTTCGTCGGTCATCGCGCTGCGGCGCGGCCTGGCCGTTCATCCGGAACGCAATCCCGGCATACCGTTCGACGCCGCCTGGCTCGACGGCCTGCGGGTCAACCAGTCGGCAGTCGAGCGGCGTACGGCCACGCTCGGCACACGGCGCACCGTCAAGAAAGATGCACAGGCGGCGTGGCTATTGAAGGCCGTCACCTGTATCGACCTGACTACCCTGAATGGGGACGACACTGAAGGCCGCGTGCGGCGCCTGTGCGCAAAAGCGCGGCAGCCGGTGCGGGCTGACATCCTCAGCGCGCTCGGCATTGCGCCGCAGACCATTACCACCGGCGCCGTGTGCGTGTATCACCGCTTTGTCGCCGCTGCGGTCGATGCGCTGCAAGGCAGCGGCATTCCGGTGGCGGCGGTTTCCACCGGTTTCCCGGCTGGCCTGATTCCACATCCGCTGAAGCTGAAAGAGATCGAGGCGTCGGTGGCCGACGGCGCGCAAGAGATCGATATCGTCGTCACGCGCGAACACGTACTGACGGGTAACTGGCAGGCGCTGTACAACGAAGTGCGCGATTTCCGCGCGGCCTGCGGCCCGGCGCATCTAAAAGCGATTCTCGCCACCGGCGATATCCGCACGTTGTCGAACGTGGCGCGTGCGTCGATGGTTTGCATGATGGCGGGCGCCGACTTCATCAAGACGTCAACCGGCAAGGAAGGCGTCAATGCGACGCTCGACGTTTCGCTGGTGATGGTGCGGATGATCCGCGATTATTACGAGCGCACCGGCATTTTGATTGGCTTCAAACCGGCCGGCGGCGTGTCCAGCGCGAAATCCGTGCTGACTTATCAGATCCTGATGAAAGAGGAGCTGGGACGCGCGTGGCTCGAGCCGGAGCTGTTCCGCATCGGTGCATCGAGCCTTCTCGCCGACATCGAACGCCAGCTCGAACATCACGTCAGCGGCCGTTACTCCTCCTTCAATCGTCATCCCGTTGCCTGAGCAGACCGATCCCATGAGCGTAGCCGAATATTTTTCTTCAATGGAGTACGGTCCCGCACCCGAGGACGATCAGCCCGCGCGTGCCTGGCTCGCGCAGCACGATGCCAGCTTCGGCCATTTCATCGGCGGTGGATGGCGCGCGCCAGCCTCGGGTGAGCGCTTCGAATCGCGTGAGCCCGCTACCGGCGAGTTGCTCGCGCATGTCGCCCAGGGTGATGCGGCTGATATCGATGCGGCGGTCGCCGCAGCTCGCGCGGCGCAGCCTGGCTGGCTCGCGCTGGGCGGTGCAGGGCGCGCGCGTCATCTGTACGCGTTGGCGCGTATGGTGCAGCGGCATAGCCGCCTCTTCGCGGTGCTCGAAGCGCTCGATAACGGCAAGCCGATTCGCGAGACGCGCGACATCGACGTGCCGCTGGTAGCGCGCCACTTCCTGCATCACGCGGGTTGGGCGCAGTTGCAGGACAGCGAGTTCGCCGAGTTCGCGCCGCTGGGCGTCGTCGGCCAGATCGTGCCGTGGAATTTCCCGTTGCTGATGCTCGCGTGGAAGATCGCGCCGGCTATTGCAGCCGGTAACTGCGTGGTGCTGAAGCCCGCGGAATACACGCCGCTCACCGCCTTGCTGTTCGCCGAGCTGGCGCATCGCGCCGGTCTGCCTGCGGGTGTGCTGAACGTCGTGACGGGCGATGGCCGCACCGGTGCGGCGCTCGTTGAGCATCCCGAGGTGGACAAGCTCGCCTTCACGGGCTCGACCGAAGTCGGCCGGCAAATCCGCTCGGTTACGGCAGGCTCGGGCAAATCATTGACGCTCGAACTGGGTGGCAAGTCGCCGTTTATCGTGTTCGACGACGCCGACCTGGACGGCGCGGTCGAAGGCGTGGTCGACGCCATCTGGTTCAACCAGGGGCAGGTCTGCTGCGCCGGTTCGCGCCTACTCGTGCAAGAGGGTATTGAAGCGCGGTTCATCGACAAGCTGAAGCGGCGCATGGAAACCCTGCGTGTCGGCTCCTCGCTCGACAAGAGCATCGATATCGGGGCGATTGTCGATCCGGTACAGCTCGAGCGGATTCAGTCGCTGGTGGAAGCCGGCCGCCGCGAAGGCTGCGCAGTGTGGCAGTCACCGGATGCTGCCGTGCCTGCGCAAGGTTGCTATTACCCGCCGACGCTAGTGACCGGTGTCGCGCCGGCATCGACGCTCGCCCAGGAAGAGATTTTCGGCCCCGTGCTGGTGACGATGAGCTTCCGCACACCGGACGAAGCGGTCGCACTTGCGAATAACACCCGCTATGGCCTCGCCGCGAGCGTCTGGAGCGAAACGATTGGCCGTGCGCTCGATATCGCCCCGCGTCTCGCATGTGGCGTGGTCTGGGTCAATGCGACCAATCTGTTCGATGCCGCGGTCGGCTTTGGCGGCTATCGCGAGTCGGGTTATGGCCGCGAAGGTGGTCGCGAGGGCATTTACGAATATCTGAAGCCGCGCGCCTGGCTTAAGCTCGCGGAGCGTCCTGCGCGGGCTGCGGCGACCGGTTCGTTTGAGGCGTCGTCGAGCGTGACCGGCATGAACGTGACGCCGATCGATCGCACAGCGAAGCTCTTTATTGGCGGCAAGCAGGTGCGCCCCGATGGCGGCTATTCGCTGCCCGTCTATGGTGCAGACGGTGGGCTCGTCGGCGAGGTGGGCGAGGGCAACCGCAAGGACATTCGCAATGCCGTTGAGGCGGCACGCGGTGCAGGGAAGTGGTCGCAGGCCAGCACGCACAATCGTGCCCAGGTTCTGTACTACCTCGCGGAAAACCTCACAGTACGGGCCGACGAATTCGCGCGGCAACTGATGGTGCGCACTGGCGTTGGCGAAACCGCCGCACACGCGGAAGTCGAAGCCGCCGTGACGCGGCTCTTTACCTACGCAGCGTGGGCGGACAAGTTCGACGGCGCGGTGCATACCCCGCCGTTGCGCGGTGTTGCGCTGGCCATGAACGAGCCACTCGGCGTGATCGGGATTGCGTGCCCGGATGAAGCGCCGCTGTTGGCCTTCGTCTCGCTGGTGGGACCAGCGCTGGCGATGGGCAATCGCGTGGTGGTGCTTCCGAGCGAGGCATGCCCGCTGACGGCGACGGATCTGTATCAGGTAGTCGAAACCTCGGATGTGCCCGGCGGCGTGTTGAACATCGTCACGGGCGAGCGCGCCGCATTGCTGCCTGCGCTCGCGAAACACGATGACGTCGACGCGCTCTGGTGCTTCGGCAGCGCGGCGGATTCGGCGCTCGTCGAGCGCGCGTCAGTCGGCAATCTGAAGCGTACCTTTGTCGATCATGGGCGCCAGTACGACTGGTTCGACCGCTCGACTGAGGGACCGGCCTGGCTGCGTCAGGCTGTGCAAGTGAAGAATATCTGGATACCTTACGGAGACTGACCGTCTGAGGCTGGACGGGTAGCAGGCCGATCGAACATGGAGGAGACACCGTGCTGAAGAATCTGGACCCGCTGTTGAACGCCGATGTGCTGCATGCGCTGCGCGCGATGGGCCATGGCGACGAAATAGTGATTTGCGATGCGAATTTCCCCGGCGACTCCGTTGCGCGTGCAACGGTGCTGGGCAAGCTGCTGCGTTTTGACGGCGCGGATGCCGCCCGCGCGGTTCGCGCGGTGCTTTCCGTGCTGCCGCTCGATACCTTTGTGGAACATGCGGCGTTTCGCATGGAAGTGGTCGGCGAGCCGAATACCATTCCTGCTGTGCAACGCGAGGCGCAGGCCGAAGTGAATGCCGCCGAAGGGCGCGATCTGCCGTTTGCGTCCATCGAGCGCTTCGCGTTTTATGAACGCGCGAAGAAAGCGTATTGCGTGATCGCCACCGGCGAGCGGCGCGGCTACGGCTGCTTTGTGTTCACGAAGGGCGTGTTGCTGGCGCCGGACGCTCCAAGCGCAGGGGAGCAGCAAAAATGAGTACGCAGTCCAAAACGAGCGGGCGAGTCGTCATTCTCGGCATCTACGTAACCGATCTGACCTTCCGCGCTGAACGTATGCCCCTGATCGGCGAAACCATTGCCGGTTCGGCTTTCGCGATGGGCCCGGGCGGCAAGGGCTCGAATCAGGCCGTGGCCGCGGCCCGGGCCGGCGCACAAGTGGTCTTCTGCACGCGTCTCGGTAACGACGCGTTTGGCGCGATCGCGCGCTCGACATGGGCCGCGGAAGGCATCACCGCACGAGCAACAACCGTGGACGGCGTCTCGACCGGCGCCGCACATATCTTCGTCGACGACACCGACGGCAGGAACGCGATCATCGTCGCTTCAGGCGCAGCGGGCACGATGAACGCGGGCGACGTCGACGCGATCGAAGCGGATATCGCCGCGGCACAGGTATTCGTCACGCAACTGGAACAACCGCTCGCGGCAGCGCGGCGCGGTCTCGAAGTCGCGCGCAAGCATGGGGTGACCACGGTGTTCAATCCCGCGCCCGCATTGCCGCTCGACGACGATATTTTCCCGCTGTGCGACTACATCACGCCGAACGAAACCGAGGCCACGACCTTGACGGGCGTGCCGATCCAGAACGCCGACGACGCGCGGCGGGCTGCTGACGTGTTGCTTGCCAAAGGAGTAGGCACTGTGATCGTGACGCTCGGCGAAGCCGGCGCGCTGCTTCACTCGGCCACGCAGTCGGTGTTGGTGCCTGCATTCCAGTACGGCCGCGTCGTGGAAACGGCCGGCGCGGGCGATGGGTTCACGGGGGGCTTTGCCGCAGCGCTGGCACGCGGCGCAGACCCCGTGGAGGCGATGCGCTTCGGCTGTGCGCTGGCGGGTATCTCCGTGACACGTGCTGGCACGGCGCCGTCCATGCCGACGCTAAGCGAAGTGAACCAGCTATTGAATCAGTCGGGCCAGCCGGTGTCTGCGCAGTAAAGACGCACTGAAGGCGCACTCGCTGCTCGCTGAGGTCTCATGGACCGTACCTCAGCGGCCCGCTGAAGTTTCATGCAGTTTGAAGGAGTCTCTCTTCACCATGAAGTCCTCGTTCGCTGTTGGAAAACTGTTTGCCGACAGGCAACTGAATTTCTTGCTCGCCGTCAACGTGTTGGTGGTACTGGTTGCGACAGCGCTGTCGCACGGGCAGTTTGTCGGTATCGACAATCTGCAGTCGATGGGCAGCCAGTTGCCCGAACTCGGGCTGCTCGCACTCGGCATCATGCTCTCGATGATCTCCGGCAACGGCGGTATCGACCTCTCTGGCGTCGGCCTCGCCAATCTGTCGGGCATGGTTGCCGCATTGACCTTGCCGAAGCTCATCAGCAGCGATGCCTCGCCCGTCGCCTATACGGCGCTCTTCTGTGCAATCACCGTTGCCATGGGACTGCTCGGTGGCTTGCTGAACGGTATCGTGATCGCGAAACTGCGGCTCACGCCAATTCTCTGTACGCTGGGTACGCAGTTGCTGTTTACCGGCATCGCCGTGGTGTTGAGCAACGGCGCATCGGTCCCTGTCGAGTACGTCGATCAGCTTTCGGACATCGGCAACGGCACGGCATTCCAGATTCCGATCTCTTTCATCATCTTTATCGCCGCGATCATCGTGCTGGGCTGGCTGCTCAGGCGCAGTCCGTTTGGTCTGCGCCTGTATCTGATGGGCACCAATCCGAAAGCCGCGTTCTATGCGGGGATTCCCCGCGCGCGGATGCTGATCGTGACCTACACGATGTGTGGCGTGCTGGCTTCGCTGGCCGGCCTGATCAGCGCGACCCATACGTCGAGCGCGAAATGGGACTACGGTAACTCGTATCTGCTGATCTCGATCCTGATTGCCGTGATGGGCGGGGTGAATCCCGCCGGTGGCCGTGGCCGCATCATCTCGGTGTTCTTCGCCGCCACGGTGCTGCAGTTCCTGGCGAGCCTCTTTAATCTGCTGGGCGTGTCGCAATTCTTCGGCGACTGCGCGTGGGGTTTTCTGTTGCTGCTGTCGCTGGCTTTTGCGGGTGGCGAGCGGGTGAGCGCGATCTTCGGGTTCACGCGATTCACGCGCTCCGATTCTGCCGCGCGGCGTTAGCGTAAGCGTCGGCACGTAAGCAAGGTTTAGTACGCGGCGGACATCGGGGCCCTGGATATCCGCGACAGTGAAGCAGGGCGACATCGAAAGAAAAAAGGAGACGTGGCATGAAACTGACTCGATTGGGCGCCGCACTGGCAGCAGGCGTTCTCACGGTAGGCGTGGTCGCTGCAGCGCAGGCAGCGAACAATGTGACGATCGTCACAGTAGTGAAGGTGACCGGCATCAACTGGTTCAACCGCATGGACGAAGGCGTCAAGGAATTCGCTAAGGATAACGCAGGTGTCACGGCGTACCAGACCGGTCCCGGTCAAGCCGACGCCGCGCAGCAACTGAAGATCATCGAAGACCTGATCGCCAAGAAGGTCGATGCGCTGGCCGTCGTCCCCTACGATCCGCCAACGCTCGAACCGGCATTGAAGAAGGCGATGGACCGCGGTATCAAGGTCGTCACGCATGAGGCCGACAACGAAAAGAACACCGACGTCGACATCGAAGCATTCGACAACACCGCCTACGGCGCCAACCTGAACGAACACCTCGCCTCGTGCATGCACGACGAAGGCAAATGGGCCGTGCTGGTGGGCTCGCTCGGCAGCCGCTCGCAGGTGCAATGGGCCGATGGCGGGATCGGCAACGCGAAGGCCAAGTATCCGAAGATGGATCTGGTCGAGCCGAAGCTCGAAACCAATAACGACGGCGAGCGCGCTTATGAAGTCGCGAAGGAAGTACTGCGCAAGCATCCGGACCTGAAGGGCTTCCAGGGTTCGTCGTCGCTGGACGTGATCGGCATTGGCCGGGCGGTTGAAGAAGCGGGCCTGCAGGGCAAGATTTGCGTGTACGGCACGGGTCTGCCGGGTGAGGCGGGCAAGTTCCTCGAAAGCGGCGCGGTCAACGGCATTTCGTTCTGGGATCCGAAGCTCGCTGGCATTGCGATGAACAAGATCGCGTTGATGCTGATCCACGGCCAGACCGTGCATAACGGTGACAACCTTGGCATTCCGGGTTACACGAAGGTGACCGTGACCAAGGGTCCGGGCAAGGGCATCATCGTGCGCGGCCAGGGCTGGGTCGACGTCGACAAGTCGAACTACAAGAACTACTCGTTCTAAGTCGATTCGCGTGTAACGGTGTGCCCCCTTGGGGGCACTTTCAGGAAAACGCCGGGCCGCCCCAAGTTTTCCTGACCCCCTCGGGGGGGCCTGGCGCGAAGCGACAGGTTAGGGGCACTTTTTAGATTGCATGGACTATGAATTCAGACGCTGCTTCCGTACCGTTCCTGCAGGTCGTAGGTGTGCACAAACGCTTTACCGGTGTGCACGCGCTGCGTGGCGTGAGCCTGTCGTTCCAGCGAGGACAGATTTATCACCTGCTCGGCGAGAACGGCTGCGGCAAGAGCACGCTGATAAAGATCATCTCCGGCGCGCAGCCGCCCGACGAAGGCGAGCTCATTATCGAAGGCGTGTCGCATTCGCGCCTCTCGGCGCTGGAATCACTAGCGGCGGGGATCGAGACGGTGTACCAGGATCTCTCCTTACTGCCGAACATGAGCGTGGCCGAAAACGTCGCGTTAACTTCGGAGCTGGCCGAGCACAACGGCCGCCTGACACGTACCTTCGACCGACGTGCACTGGCGAAAACCGCGGAGCGTGCGCTCGCGGCTGTCGGTCTGCCCGGCGACGCAGATTTTCAGTCGACCCTGGTTGAACTATTACCGCTCGCGACCCGCCAGCTCGTGGCGATTGCACGCGCCATTGCGAGCGAGGCAAAGTTCGTCATCATGGACGAGCCCACCACGTCGCTGACACAGAAAGAAGTCGACAACCTGATTGCAGTGCTAACCAATCTGCGTGCGCAAGGTGTGACAGTGCTGTTCGTGAGCCACAAGCTCGACGAATGCTACGCAATCGGCGGCGAAGTGATCGTGTTGCGCGACGGCCAGACCATGGCGCAAGGACCGATCACGAACTACACCAAGGCCCAGATCAGCGAACTGATGACAGGCCGGCATCTGTCGAGCGAGCGCTATCGCGAAGGCGGCTACGGCGCCGAGGTAGTGCTCGATGTGAGCGGTCTCACGCGCACCGGCCAGTTCGCCGATGTGTCGTTTGCGTTGCATCGTGGCGAGATTCTCGGCGTAACCGGCCTGCTCGACTCGGGGCGCAATGAGCTGGCACGCGCGCTAGCGGGCGTGGCGCCCGCGCAGCATGGCGAGATCGTGCTGGACGGCAAACGCATTGTCTTGCACACGCCTTCGGACGCGAAGAATCACCGCATTGGCTATGTGCCGGAAGACCGCCTGAACGAAGGGCTGTTCCTCGACAAATCGATTCGCGACAACGTGATCACCGCGATGATCTCGAGCTTGCGCGACCGCTTCGGCCAGATTGACCGGACCCGCGCGCAGACTCTCGCCGTGGACACCGTCAAGGAGTTGCAGATCGCAACGCCTGACGTCGACAAACCTGTGCAGTCGCTTTCGGGCGGCAACCAGCAACGCGTGCTGATTGGCCGTTGGCTCGCCATCGATCCGCGTGTGCTGATTCTGCATGGTCCGACAGTTGGGGTGGACGTCGGCTCCAAGGACATCATCTACCGGATCATGCAGCGCTTGTCGCAGCGAGGCATCGGCATCATCCTGATCAGCGACGACCTGCCCGAACTGCTGCAGAACTGCGACCGTATCCTGATGATGAAGAAGGGGCGCGTCGCGAACGAATATCAGGCCGACCAGTTGAAAGAAGCTGACCTGTACCACGCGCTGCTGTCGGAAGCCGCATAGAGTAAGCTGAAAGGACGTTACACGCATGAACCCGCGCATCAACCAGACCATGACCACGCCAACTGTCATCGACGTCGCACCAGAGGTGAAGCCGCTCGGCTGGCGGGCAAAACTCGCGCGTCAACCCGAATGGTTTACGTTCGGGCTGATCATCGTGATGTGCCTGATTGTCGGCGCGATCAATCCGCGCTTCTTTCAGCTTGCGACGTTGTTCGACATGCTGCATTCGGCCACTACCGTGTCGCTGTTTGCGCTTGGCACGCTGGTCGTGCTGGCCTCGGGCGGCATCGACGTGTCGTTTACGGCAATCGGCGCGCTGACCATGTATGCGATCACGAAGGCCGTGTTCGCGTGGTGGCCCGACGAGCCGTTCGCGTTGATCCTGATCACGGGGGCGCTCGGCGGCATTGTGCTCGGTCTGATCAACGGCGTGCTGGTGTACCGGCTGAAAGCGCCTTCGCTGATCGTGACGATCGGCACGCAATATCTGTATCGCGGCATCCTGCTGACCTTCATCGGCACGACGTTCTTTATGAACATCCCGCACAGCATGGATCGCTTCGGCCGCATCCCGCTGTTTTTCTATCAGACTTCCGATGGCTTGCGCGCTGTGTTGCCGGTCTCGGTACTGGCGCTGGTGGTGGCTGCGGTAGTGACATGGTGGCTGCTGAACCGGACGATGATGGGGCGCGGCGTGTACGCCATGGGCGGCAGCCTGGCGATTGCAGAGCGCCTCGGCTATAACCTACGCTCGATCCATCTGTTTGTGTTCGGCTACACGGGCATGCTGGCTGGGATCGCGGGGATTCTGCACGTCTCCAATAACCGCCTCGCGAATCCGTTCGACCTCGTTGGATCCGAACTCGATGTGATCGCGGCGGTGATTCTTGGCGGCGCGCGCATTACGGGCGGCACCGGCACAGTGGTCGGTACGCTGTTGGGGGTGGTGCTCGTCACCCTGATCAACAATGTGCTGATCCTGGTGGGCGTGCCGAGTACGTGGCAGAAGGTCATTATCGGCGCGTTCATTCTGCTCGCCGGGACCCTGTTCGCCTTGCAGCGCAAGGGGTAGGGGTGTGACAGGCCTGCGCGCGCCTCGAAGACGGCGCGCGATCAGCGCATAGGAGTACCGCAGATAACGGCGGTGGGCAATCGCAGCAGCACCCGACCGCCGCACCCAATTACAGCGCGTATTGCAAAGCCAGATCGAAACCGATCACCACGAACGAGCAGCCGATACCCACCAGAACGTTCGAGACCCGATGTTCGAAGTCCGGATGTTTGGTGATGCCCGCGCCCGCGAGGAACACGATTTCCACCAGAATCTGCAAGCCGACGAACGTCAGCATGAGCAGGAATTCATAGCCCATGTACCTGAAGTTCGCGAAGTTCATGCCGTAGTCGAAAATCCAGCGCCCAACCCTCCACGCCTCATAGGCGAGCAGCAGAATCGGGAACAGGTAGCTCGTCACGTACGTGGGTACCGTCGCGTGGCGTAACTCGAGGTGGAAATGGTGAGGTTGATGAGCCGTCTGCATGTCTCCTCCGTTTTCACGTCAGTCTGGGACCAATGCTACTCGTTTGACTGGAAATTCGCAGGATGGTGCGATTCGACAGCGGGCCGTTGGTAAACGAGCCTGACTACCGGTCGTTTTGTCCGCAGGGGTGGGCGCAGCCGGTAAGTTTGACGCGCGAGACAGGTCGCCTCGCGCCATGCTCAGCAGTGCTTCAGTGTCGCCTCAGTGCAACACGCACTCCTGGTACATTCACCTGGCAGATCTCTATGAACCTGCTGCGACGTGCTCGTCTTCGTGACCCAACGAGCGGACCTGCCTAAGCGCGGGGAACAGTTTCATCCACAGCAACGCAACGGCGATTGTCGCCACGCCGCCCACCAGCACGGCAGGTTGAGCCCCCCACCAGCCGGCAGTCAGACCCGACTCGAATTCGCCAAGCTGATTCGACGAACCGATGAACAGCGCGTTCACCGCGCTCACGCGTCCAAGCATCTCGTCAGGCGTGCGGAGTTGCACGAGCGAGAGGCGCACCACGACGCTGATCACATCCGACGCGCCGAGCACCGCGAGCGCCAGCAGTGAAATCACGATCTGATGCGAGAGCCCGAACACGATCGTCGCGGCGCCGAATGCGATGACCCCGCCGAACATGGCCAAGCCAGGCCGTTTGCGCAGCGGAAAGTGCGCTAGCCAGATCGTGCCGGAGAGCGCGCCGACCGCCGATGCGGAGCGCAACAGGCCGAGTGCCAACGGCCCCGCGTGCAGAATGTCGCGGGCAAATACCGGCAGCAGGGCAGTCGCGCCGCCGAACAGGACCGCGAACAGATCGAGCGAAAGCGCGCCCAGAATGACCGGCTGGCTGCGGATGAAGGCGATCCCCGAGAAGACCGATGCCAATGTCACAGGTGCGCGGGTGGCCGGCCGGGCCTGTAATGGAATACCCCAAACGAGCGCGGCGGCACAAGCAAACGTTAGCGCGCACACGAGATACGCCGGACCCGCGCCCACGCCATAGAGCAGGCCGCCCAGCGCGGGACCGACGATCTGTGCCGTCTGGCCGGCCGAGGTCGCCCACGCGGTGGCCTGAGGCAACTGGACGCGCGGCACCACGCCGGGCAGTAACGAGGACACGGCTGGCGATTCGAAGGCGCGCGCAGCGCCAACGCAAGCGGCCAACCCATAGATGACGGGGGCGCTCAGCCAGCCACTGAAGGTGCCCAATGCAAACACCAACGCAGCGACGGCTTCGGCGCTTTGACAGACGGCAGCAATGCGCCGGCGATCGTAGCGGTCGGCGACGTGGCCCACGACGAGCGTCAGCGTGAACATCGGTAGAAATTGCGCCAGGCCGAGAAGGCCGAGGGCAAACGCGCTATGCGTGAGTCCGTAGATGTGCCAGCCCATTGCGACCGCCAGCATCTGGAAGGAGAGCGAAGAGAGTACCCGGGTACACCAGAAGCGCTGAAATGGCTTGCTGCGCGGCAGGCTGCGGTGTGCAACGGCAGCGAGCGTCTCGTCGGCCGGTGCAGCGGAGGCCTGAGGTCGGGGCTCGTCGGGCGTTTCTGCGGGTTGAGAGTTCATGAGGTCGCAAAGCGCGATTTAGCAAGGCGCGGCATGGTTAAAGGGCGCAAGTTTAGTGCAAGCGCAACGATCTGGCTTGCGCATCGGCAATGCGCCTCGGCGGATGCGCCGGGCCCCGGCCGTCTGATGCCAGGGTGTGATTGATTGGCGTCCTCACTAAAGCGAACTTTCCAGAAATATTAGATAGGACTCACCCGTAAATTTGAGTTCGTGAGAGGCTTGATTCGTCGTACTGAAGCGCGGATTGAAATGCGTTTCCCGGTGCGACGTTTCCTTTTCTCTTATCAGCTAAGTGGGGTTACATAAATGGATCGCATAAATCCTTCAGTATTAGTCTCCGAATTCGATAACGGACACGCCGCCAACCCGGAGAACGCGGACACGATTCCGCTCAGGAAAACGGAAAGATTGCCGTTTACCATTCGTATAGTCACCGATGATGAGTCCCTTCATAAGGCTGTCGTGATGCGGCAAATGGCTTACAGCCGGCATTTGCCTGAATTTGCCAGCAAGATGACCGTTGAAAAGGGGGATTACGAGCCCGGAACGGTTGTGCTGCTGGCCCAGTCGAAGCTGGATGGCGGACCGCTCGGCACCATGCGGATTCAAACGAACGAGTTTGCACCCCTGGCAGTCGAGCAGTCAGTGCAGTTGCCCGACTGGCTGCAGGGCGCGCGCATGGCGGAAGCGACGCGGCTGGGCGTGGCCGGAGGGACGATTGGGCGGATGGTCAAGATCGGCCTATGCAAGGCATTGTTTTCATACTGCCAGCAACAGCAGATCGACTGGATGGTCATTACGGCGCGTTCGCCGTTGGATCGCGAGTATGAAGCCATGCTTTTCCGCGACGTTTTTGGCCAGAATGAATTCCTGCCCATGTCGCATGTAGGCGGGTTGCCGCACCGGGTGATGGCCAAACCGGTGGCTGTGGCGCGTGAGCGGTGGGCGGAGGTCAGGCATCCGCTGTTTAAGTTCGTGTTTCAAACCCACCATCCGGACATCGATTTATCCCGGGTAGATTTATCTTTTGCACGAGAAACGGTAGGATGCTTGGAGGCTCCGCAAATGGTTCATGGCAGGTAAGACAAAATAGTCCAGCCAATCGGCAGGCCAACTAATGGCGTGTGGCAATGGCAGTGCTATTAAGCTCTGCCATTGCCTAAGTACAAGCGCTGCCGCACTAGGGGAATTCCAAAGGATGGAATTGGCGACGTTCTTTTCGCGGTCGAGGTACATGCGCGCGGGGTCGTTCATCGACTGGCTACTGTTCGCATTCTCGGTTTATCTCGTGCCGGGACTCATCGCGGCTGCGACGGTCGTCGCATTGCTGTGGGCGCCGCGACAATTCGAGTCGAAGGGTTCGCTCGTCGTCAACCTGCATGTCGTTCCTGACAAGACCGCTTCGCTTACCCCGGCCGAGGCGCTGCAAGCGCTGAGAGGGCAACTGCAGGCTCCTGCCACCAGGCGTTATGGCACCAGGCTCGCCGAAACGCCCTTCTGGTTTCTGCTCGATGTACCCGTCGTCAGTCCCGGGCAGCCTACGCTGATTGAATTTCCCTCGCGTCACGCACAAACGCTCGCCTGCTGGAACACGTCGAACCTGGCGTTACTCGGGCAAGGCGACCGCCGGCGGACCAGCGGCAAGATCAGCCCGATCAAGGCGGGGTTCGAGCTGGCCGTCGACGCGTCTGTGGCGACCCAGGGGACCATCCTGTGCCGCGGGACGTTCTCGGGCCCCGCGTATATGAGTGCGCTTGCGTGGGACGCGCATGCGCTCGACCGGTCCGCGCTCGACTTCCAGGAAAACTCGGCTTTGATTGCCGGCGGCCTGCTGACGCTGGCCGTGTTCGTGTTCGTGACTGCGCTCATTAACCGTGAGTGGACGTATGTGATTTTCGCGGCGTGGCTCGTCGGCAATCTGCGGCTCTGCGCGAATGCGATGGGCTGGGACATGGAATGGATCGGCCGCATCATTTCGCCGGATCACATCCAGTGGCTGCGTCAGGCGACGTTTGCCGTCTATTATCTGCTCACCGTTGCATTGTTCGGCCAGTTGTTCCGCCGCGAACTGAAGGTGGCGGGCTTTCGCTGGATGCTGCGAATCGTGCAGTACAACGGGCTCCTGCTGCTCGCTGCTGCCGCCACGCTGCGCTACGCACAGTTCATCCCGGTGCTCTGGGCACTGAGCAGCTTCGGCATGGGCGTGCTGATCTTCCTGCTTGCGAGGCTGGTGTGGATGACGCATTCACGCACCGTGCTGTGGTACGTGGCGTCGATGGCGGTGGTGCTGTTTGCGACCTTCTCCGAAGTGCTGGGTGCTGCGTTCGGTATCAAGCTATTGTTCGGCGGCGTCAATCCCGTGGTCGCGGCGCTGTCGTCGAGCATGTTGGCCGCGTTTGCGATTGCCGAGCAGATGCGCGCCGAGCGCGAGCGCCGTCGCCGGATGCAGACGGAACTGCGTAATACCTATGACGTCACGCCGATCGGTCTCTTCACGCTGAATGAGAACGGTCATTTCGTGCGCGCCAACCCGGCGTTGCGTTCGATGCTCGATCTGCGCAAGGCCGAATACAAGCTACGTCTCTGGAAAGATTACTTCGAGCCGGGTGCTTGGGGCTCATTGCAGGCGCTTGCACAGAAGGGCAGCGAGGGTGAACTCGAACTCGGTGGTTCGCTCGAATGCGGCACGGCCGAGCGGCGTTACTCGCTCAAGGCGACACACTCGGGTGGCTGGATCGAAGGGTCGCTGCAGGACGTGACGGAACGCGCGAAAGCGATCGAACGCCTGCATTTTCTGGTCGACCATGATCCCCTGACCGGCTCGCTGAATCGTCGCGGTGTGGAGCGGGCCATCGCTGAGCAAAGCGAGGAGCACACGCCGTGGGCGCTCGCGTATATCGACCTGGACCGCTTCAAGCTCGTCAACGATCTGTTCGGTCACCGTGCAGGCGACGAGGTGCTCAAGCAGGTCTCAGCGCGTGCCCGAACGCTGTTCCGGCCCGAATACGCGGTGGGGCGCATCGGTGGCGACGAATTCATCTGCGTGATGAGCAACACCCTGATCGAGGACGCGATCGCGCAATGCCGCGAACTCGTCACCTTGCTCAGCGCTGCCCCGTATCAGGTCGGAAATTGCGCGTTTCAGGTGAAGGCGTCGATTGGCCTCGTGGAGTGCTCGCACGGCGTGCGGGTGCAGGACGCGCTGTCCCACGCGGATGGCGCGTGCCGTGAGGCAAAAGGCGTGGCGCATGGGCATCTCGTCACTTATCACAAGGGTGCGGCGGCGTTCGAGGAACGGGCCAAGGAACTCATGCTGGTCGAGACGCTGGGTCAAAACCGCTTGCCAGGTGGGCTGTTCCTCGTGATGCAACCAATCATGTCGCTCGCCGCACCGACCGATTCGCTCGACTTCGAAGTGTTGCTTCGCTGGCGTGCCCCGGACGGCTCGATACTGCCGGCCGGCAAGGTGATCGTGGCGGCGGAGGAGTCCGGCAACATTGCCGGCATCGACAGGTGGGTGCTCGCCACAGTACTCGAATGGATCGAGACGAACCGGCATGCTTTGCCGAAGACGCGTTTTGTGTGCGTCAACCTGAGCGGCGGCTCGCTCAACGACGAGCAGTTCATGGAAGACATCTTCGCGTTGTTTGCGCGCTACCGTCCCATCATCCGTTACCTGTGCCTCGAAATCACCGAGAGCGTTGCGCTGCACGATCTGGAGAACACGCAGCGGTTCGTTGCGCGCGTCCATGATATGGGCGGCAAGATCGCGCTCGACGACTTCGGTGCGGGTTACACCTCGTTCAAGTATCTGAAGGATTTGTCGGCCGACGCCTTGAAGATTGACGGCGAGTTCATTCGCACGATGTGCGAGCATCCGGCCGACACGGCGATCGTCGAGGCGATCGTCGCCCTTGCTCGGAACCTCGGTATGCGCAGCATTGCCGAGTGGGTCGAGGATGCGAATACGCTGCGGGCGCTCAAGGAAATCGGCGTGGACTATGTGCAAGGTTTCGTGATCGCGAAGCCGCAGGAGTGCGCCGCGATCCTGACGGCCGGCTCAGCCGCCAGCTTCATCAGCGATCCGGACGCGCAATGCTTCGTCGACAGTCTGGTCAAGCCGGCACCGAGCCTTGAAGAGGTGTATGAAATGCAGGTGCGGGCTGATCTGCACTGAGTGGCTGAGGGGCAGTTACGCATCCACCCAGGCTGATCTGCACACAATGATCGAACCTCAATACGACCTCGATTCACGCAATGCCCCACCGTGGCTCGCTATTGCCCGCATGGAAACCGGCGTCGCCCAATATCCGGCAGGGCAGAGTAATTCGCGCATTACCGAATACCACGAGCACACGAATATTCGCGGTTACGACGACAAAGCCTCCTGGTGCTCCTCGTTCGTGAACTGGTGTTTAGCTCAGCTTGATATAGCCGGCACGGGTTCGGCGCTGGCCCGCTCCTGGCTCGATTGGGGCGAACCGCTCGCACAACCGGCTTTAGGATGTATTGCCGTGTTGTACCGCGACGAGCCGGATAGCTGGAAAGGCCATGTTGGATTTTTTCTGCGTGCCGATAGCGAATCGGTTTACCTGTTAGGCGGTAACCAGCTTGGCCGGGTCTGTGAGAATGCTTATCCGCGTGAATCGGTGCTCGGTTATCGCTGGCCTGCGCTGATGACCCGCAAGGACTCGATTTACGGGCGCGTTTGACGCCTCTCGCCGGTCAGGCGCATCATCCGCAACCTGAGCGGCCGCGAGCCGGGTTAAGGAGTCGAAAAGATAATGAAAGCGTCCATTGTTCGATTTGCCGCAGCGGCGGCCTTTAGCGTGCTCGCGAGTGTTGCTGTGGCCCAGGGTAGCCCCGGCAGCGTGATCCGGGTGTCTACGGACTCCAGCGCCGCGTCGGCCGCCGACAAGACCGAAACACGGCAAGCCGGTAAATTTTCAGGAATCGATTTGCGTGCTCCAGCGGACGTGGTTGTGTCGATTGGCGCAAGCCCGTCGATCACGGTGTCCGGTCCGGCGGACGTGGTGCCGCTGCTGCTCACGTCTATCCACGATAACGTGCTGACCATCGAGCTCAAGGAGCATGTGACGCTCATCAGGGCGCTCAAAGTCGCGATTACGACTCCCTCGCTGGAAGCCGTCAATCTGGCGGGCTCGGGATCGATGAATGCGTCGGGCATCAATGGCGATTCCTTGAACCTCAACGTCTCCGGGTCCGGCTCGATCGTGGCTTCGGGCCAAGTGAATGCTGTGAACGTCGCCATCCATGGCTCGGGAGATGTTGACGTCCGTGCCGTGCATGCGGAAGCGTTGCACGCGAGCGTGCGCGGATCGGGCGACCTGCATGCCTACGCATCAAACGCGGCAATCGTCGATGTGGCAGGTTCGGGCGACGTTCAGATCAGTGGCAAGCCGGCCACGAAAATTGTTCATCGGTCCGGTTCGGGGGATATAAGTTTCGAGTAGCCGTCGAACGGGAGCCTATCCCCTGAATAGCGTGCCCCAACACGCTCATTTCGTCCCATCGCGCCACCCTCAGCTGCCGTAACCTGCTTGTTGGGGCGCTCCCGTTGTATCGGCAGCGCCTCAACCGCGCATCGGCACCGGACCCGACAGGGAACAACTTTCCCCGAGCTTACAACCGCTGACATCAGCGTTCACCATCCATGACATCGGCATCAACGCTCGCGCCTGCGAAAACGGAATCTCATCAGTTGGCGCATTCGCTCTGCGCGGCAGGGAAGTTTGCCGAAGCCCTCGCATTGCTCAAGCCCGTGCTCGATTCACGAGAAGGCGTCGCCGAACAGTTGCTGGCGGAAACGCTGAATGTCGCAGCGGTCTCCGCGCTCGGGCTGAACCAGTTTGCGGACGCGGAAAATTATTGGCGCCAGGCGATCGCAGTCAAACCCGATTTCGTCGACCCGTACAACAACCTCGGCATCCTGCTTAAGGGCCTTAACCGGTTGCTGGAAGCGGAGGCGATGTTCCGTAGCGTAGCGGCTATCCGGCCCGACCAGGCTCAGGCCTACAACAATCTCGGCGCGGTGCTGTATAGCCTCAAGCGTTTGCATGACGCAGAAGCGGCCTACCGGCAGGCCATCGCCGTCCGCTTCGAGTACGCCGATGCGCACTACAACCTGGGCATCGTGCTCTACGATCATCGCCGTCTGCACGAGGCGGAGGGCGCTTATCGGCAATCACTGGCGGTGCGGCCAGACTGTGCCGAGGCGCATAACAATCTGGGCAATGTGCTCAGAGAACTCGACCGCCTTTCCGAGGCGGAGCAGGCATACCGGCAGGCGCTGACGGTGCGTCCTCAGTATGTCGAGGCCCTCAATAACCTCGGCAGCGTACTGAAAATTTTCAAACGGTTCCCTGAAGCGGAGCTGGCTTGTCGGCTCGCAGTTACGATTCGTCCGAATTACACCGAGGCGCACAACAACCTCGGCAGCGTGCTGGCGGACCTCGAGCGGCTACCGGAAGCCGAGGCGTCCTACCGGCAGGCGCTGGCGATCCGCCCTGACTACGCGGAGGCGTACTACAACCTGGGCATCGTGCTGCACAAACTCGAGCGGGTGGCCGAGGCTGAGATTGCGTATCGCGAGGCACTGCGCATCAACCCGGCCGGCGTCGAAGCTCACAACAACCTGGGCAGCGTGCTGCAGGCCCAGGAGCGCTGGCAGGAAGCTGCCGCCTCTTATCAGCAGGCACTAGCGCTGCGCCCCGATGTCATCGAGGCGCTCTACAACCTTGGCAACGTGCTGAAGGAACTCAACCGCTTGCCTGAGGCCGAGGCGGCTTACCGGAAAGCCATCGCCATCCGCGCGGACTATGCCGACGCAAAATTCGCCCTTGCAACGCTGCTGATCAGTACCGGCGAGTTCGAAGAAGGATGGCAGCTTTACGACTTCCGCTATACGAAGTCCGATTTTATCCATCACAAGACGCTTGCGATGCTGCCATGCCCGCAGTGGCGCGGCGATGCGCTTGCGGGCAAGTCGCTGCTGGTCTGGCAAGAGGATGGTCTCGGCGACATGCTGCAGTTTGGCCGCTATCTGCCGCTGCTCAAGGCGCAGGGCGCCGCGCATATTACCGTCGTCTGCCTGGCGCCGCTGCACCGCTTGCTGGCGGCGGTAGACGGGGTGGATGCGGTACTCGATCACCGGGGCGGCCTCGAGCGGGCCTCCAGCTTCGATTGCTGGACGAGCTTGCTGAGTGCACCGCTGCATCTGCGCACGACCTTGGATACGATTCCGCCCGTTAACCCTCTGAGACCTGCGGAGTCTGTCGTCGAACACTGGCGCTCGCGTCTGGCGACGCTGCCCGCAGGGCGCAGAATCGGGCTGGTGTGGAAGGGCAATCCACGACACCATAACGATGCAAATCGTTCGCTGCCGTCCCTCGCTGCTTTGGCGCCGCTGTGGAGCGTGCCGGATATGCAGTTCGTGAGTCTGCAAAAAGGCCAGGGGGAAGAGGAGGGCCAGTCGCCTCCGGCCGCCCAGCCGCTAATGCATCTCGGCTCGGAGACGACAGATCTGTCGGACACCGCGGCGATCATCGCGCAGCTCGATCTGGTGATTTGCGTCGACACGTCCGTTGCCCACCTGGCTGCGTCAATGGGCAAGCCTTGCTGGGTCATGCTGCCCGGACAGGGCCTCGACTGGCGCTGGATGCACGCGCGGACCGATTCGCCGTGGTATCCGCAGACGGTGCGGCTGTTTAGGCGCGCTGCGGACGAGAGCTGGTCTGCAGTGATCGAACGGGTCCGTGAGGCGTGCGTGGCGGAGGTCGCTACCGCTTGCTTCGGAGGCCTGATGATATCTTCCGTCAGCAAGACATCCGCGGCGTAGCGCAAGTGCCTGGCGAATGAGGGGAGTGCGAGCCAGCCAGCGCGGATAGCCCGAGCGTGGTATTTTGCCTTGGTGGTAGGCGGTTGGCGTTGCTGGCGCATCGCGCCTGCAAACGTCCTACCTGTCCCCAACGCGATCTACACAACACTCTCGACGATCATGAGCTTCTCGATAGACAGCATCGACCACATCGTTCTGAACGTAGCGGATGTGGAAGCTAGTGCCGAATGGTATGTCCGCGTGCTGGGCATGCAGCGTATCGACTTCGATTCGCGCACCGGCGTGCGGGTCGCCGTTCATTTCGGCGCACACAAGATCAATCTGCGGCCGAAAGATGCGGACACGGTGGCATGGTTCACCGGCGTCGCGCCAGTGCCGGGCAGTGCAGATCTCTGCTTCGTGACCCAGGCGAGTCCGGACGCGGTCAAGGCGCATTGGGTCGCGCAAGGTATCGCGATTGAGGCCGGCCCAGCCGCGCGATCCGGCGCTCGTGGTCCGATGACGTCAATGTATTGCCGCGATCCGGATGGCAATCTGATTGAGGTGGCCACGTATCCTTGATGTGGCAAATGAGGTGCGGCAAATCAGGTCACCAATGCGGCGTCACTTGCGCCGCCGCAACTCCTGGCCTTTCTCGGTGATGATCGAATCGAAGTCGTCGACCTGCGAGAAACGGACTGCTTTGACTGCGCCGAACTTGCTGGTGTCGACCACGAGGTGCCGTTCGACGGCACTCGCCATGGCCGCCTGCTTGAGCGCGACTTCATGAAAATTCCAGCACGTGACGCCACGCGCCTGGTCCACGCCGCCCGCGGAAATGAAGGCCTTGTTGATCCCCATCCGGCGCAGCATCTCGATGCTTTCTTCCCCGGCGAACGAATCCGATGACGGCACGTAGACCCCGCCGAGCAAGATCATTCGCACGTTGGGTTTGCGTCGCAGGATTTCCGCGACGTTCAGCGAATAGCAGACCACGGTGACATGCCGCTCGGCCGGAATCAGCCGGGCCAGCGTGGTGAGCGTGGTGCCGCAATCGATGAAGAGCGTTTCGTTGTCGGAGATGAGCTTGGCCGCGAACGCCGAGGCCTCGGCCTTGGCTTGCGCGAAGTGATCCTTCTCCTGCTCCAGCGAATAGCCGGCAGTGTTCGGCACATCCGTCGCGCTGACGATGTAGCCGCCGAGATAGGTGAACTGCCCGGGACTCGCGGCCACGTCGCGGCGCACCGTCATTTCCGACACCCCGAGCAACGCGGCCGCGTCGCGCAGGCGCATCACGTTTTGTCTGGCCAGCGCGTCAGCGAGCGCGCGAAGGCGATCAGTTTTCAGCATGGAAGTCCCGGGCCCGTGACGCAAAGGGTGCGTTATATTTCGTTCGAAATCGTGAAAGAATTATAACAAGAGCGGCCGGCCGCGGCGAGCAATTGAAAGCACAATCGCGCGCTCCGGGTAGGGAAGAATTCTCCTTGCAAGGGGCCGCCGTGGCGCGTTTTTGCTTGGAAAAGCGCGTCAATGGACATATTCTGACAGTCAACTTCCGGGAACTGACAACCTACTGCCCGGTCTTCTGCTTATTCATTCACAGGAGCCCTCTCTCATGACGCGTCCCGTCGATTCCGGCGTAATCTTCATCGCTCGTATAGCGCTGGCCGTTTTGTTCTTGTGGGGCGGCGTGATGAAACTGCTGGGATATGCAGGCTTCGTCGGTTATCTTCACTCTAAAGGGGTGCCATTCGTGCAGGTCGCGGCTCCGCTCGCCACGGCGGTAGAGTCGCTTGGCGGCCTGTTGCTGGTGGTCGGCTTCAAGATTCGTCCGCTTGCGCTCATCCTGGCGGTCTACACGGTGGCAACTGCTATTCTTGGACACGATTTCTGGAATGTCACAGATGCGGCTATCCAGCACGACATGGTTATCGACTTCTGGAAGAACATCGGCATTGCGGGTGGTTTCCTGCTGCTGTTCGTGACGGGCGCGGGCCGCATCAGTATCGATGGTGCGCGCGCGCCGCGGGGCGGCTTGGGGCGGATCTAACCACTAAAGGGCCGCCGGCCGAGCCACGGAGTGGATTGGTGGTGGAGCGGGCGGGCGGTTGGCGCCTCTGCAGTGGCTACCGTGGCATCAGAATTGCGTAGGTATGGCGTGGGCCGGCAAGTCTCTTCGAATCAGTTTGTCTGCAAGGAGCTAACAATGATTCAAAGTTTTGAGCAAACGATCGGCGGCAAAGTCATGCAGTTCTGCGCGAGCCTCGGCGAAGGGCCGACGCCGCATCGCGTGATCATCAGCCTGGCCGATTCGGCGAAAACGCTGGTAATTCTCGACGCATCTGGCTTTATCAGCACAATCAAGGCCGAAATTGAAGAACCGGAGAAGCTGATTGCCGATGCGGTCATCAAGGTGGAGAGCGAAGGGCTGATTGCGCGCGCGATCGAGACCGGGGAGATTCAGGAAGCTTCGCTATAACGTAGACCGTGGGCAGATAGCCCGCTTACCGCGCGAACGAAGCATAACGCCCACGCTACGCAGGCGGTGTGGGCGGAGTGCGCTTATGGGAAGGCGATACGACCGGCGGCCTAACCGCGCCCAGCGCCGCGTACCGCGCGCAGGGGCGATTTCTTCTTGTCATCCGGTTCCTGCGCGTGCGGTTCCGGATGGACTAGGCACCCCAGCACCAGCGCCGCGATCAGCAGACCCGCAGAAATCGCGGTGGCCACCTGCATGCCGAATACGATGTGCGCGGCGCCTGCACCACTCACCAGTGCACCGAACGCCGCGACACCCACTGCGCCGCCCGCTTGCCGTGCGGTATTCAGAACCGCCGAAGCAGTGCCGGCGCGCTGCTTCTCAACCGACGCGAGGATGGCGGTGGTCATGGCCGGTACCGCGAGGCCCATGCCGGACGGAATCAGTAGGAACGGCAGCAGCAGCCCGATGAGCGGCGTCGTTGCCCCGACGAAATGCAGCGACGCATACCCCAGCGCCGCGATCAGCGCGCCGCAGATCATCGGTACCCGCACGCCGTAATGGCCGACCACCCAGCCGCTGGCCACATTCGACACCAGAAAGCCACCGGTCAGCGGCAGGAACGCGAGCCCCGCCTGCAGCGGCGTGTAGCCACGAACACGCTGCAGATACAGGCTCAGAACGAACACCATGCCGTAGTAGGTCAGGTTCACGCAGATGCCGAACAGGACGGGAGCCGTGAAGCTGCGCTTGCGGAACAGCGAGAGCGGCAGCATGGGTGCGGCAAGGCGCGATTCGATGGTCACGAATGCGATCCCCGCGATGAGTGCCAGGATAAAGCCGCCGGCGACGAGCGGATGGGTGAGGCCGAGCGGACGCAATTCGATGACCGCGCCGGTGAAGGCAGTCAGCGTGATGATTGCCAGCAGCTGGCCGGGCAGGTCGATGCTGCGCGGCGCCGCCGCCGGTTGGGAGGCCCGCGCCGACGATTGCGCCGGCTTGGCGTTCGGCTTCGGAACCCATGCAAAGGTCGCGAAAAGGCCCGCCGCGCACAGCGGCAGGTTGACGAGAAAGATGCTGCGCCAGCCGAATGCTGCAATCAGGAGGCCGCCCACCACCGGGCCCGCCGCGATCGAGACGGCGCCGGCGGCCGTCCATAGTCCGACCGCTCGCGCGCGCAGCTTCGGATCGTGCCCGCAGGCCTGATTCAGCAGCGCAAGCGAGTTGGGCAGCATCGCGGCCGCGCCAATGCCCTGCGTCGCACGTGCGGCGACCAGAGTGACGTCGTTGAGCGCGAGTCCGCAGGCGAGCGACGCAAGCGCAAAGATCACGATGCCGGCAGCATACATGCGGCGCGCGCCGAGCCGGTCGCCGAGTACGCCGGCCGACAGCATCAGGACCGAGAAAGCCAGCGCGTAAGCGTCGACGATCCACTGCAGGCCTGCGACGCTCGCGTGCAGGTCGGTGCTGATTTTCGCGAGCGCGATATTGACGATAGTCACGTCGAGCTGCGTGACGACGAACCCGACGCTGACCGTACCGACAATCAGGCCGATAGCGCGGGTGAAGGGGGCGGTGGTGGTATTCATGAGATACATCGTAACGCCCAGCGGCACGCGACGTTTCGGTGTGGTGTGAAGTGTCGATGTAGCACGGCGCACCGGGAAGTGCGCCGCGCTGAGCCTGGCTTAGCGGCTCGACGATGCGGCCTGAGGCGCATCCTTGATGAAGAACGTGGTCACCGCACCGAGCATGCACACGGCAGCCACATAAAGCGCCGGCGCCATCGGATTCGATTTCATCATCAGCGAGACAACGATCGGCGTGAGGCCGCCGAACACCGCATACGCGACGTTATACGAGAACGAGATGCCCGAGAAACGCACGGCGGCCGGAAACGCCTTGACCATCACGAACGGCACGGCGCCAATCGTGCCGACGAGGAACCCCGTCAGAGCGTAGAGCGGCAGCAGTTTGGACGGATCGACAGCGAGCTGCGCGAACATCACGTAGTACGACGCCGCCAGCGCGAGGCCGCCGATAAACAGCGTGCGTCCCGCGCCGATTCGCCCGGCAATCGACCCCGCCACCACGCAGCCGAGCGTCAGGGACAGCGTTGCCACGCCGTTGGCCAGCAGGGCGGTGGCCGGCGCGATGTGAAACTGCTTTTGCAGCAGCGTGGGCGTCATCAGGATCACGACGACGATCGCGGCCGACAGCATCCACGTCAGCAGCATCGACACGATCACCGCGCGACCATGGTCGCGCAGCACCGCCTTCAGCGGGATTTCCGCGGCAAGCGACTTGCGCTGCTTCAGTTCGGCGAACACCGGCGTCTCATGCAGCCAGCGGCGCAGGTACACCGAGAACAGGCCGAACACGCCGCCCAGCAGGAACGGGATACGCCATGCGTAGTCCGCGATCTCCGCTGCTGCAAAGTGCCGGTTCACGCCTGAGGCGACCAGCGAGCCGAGCAGAATGCCTGCTGTCAAACCTGCAGTCAGCGTGCCACAGGCATAGCCCACATGCTGCTGCGGCACGTGTTCCGACACGAACACCCATGCACCCGGCACTTCGCCGCCCACCGCGGCGCCTTGCAGCACGCGCAGCACCAGCAGCAGCACAGGCGCTAGCAGGCCGATGCTGGCGTAGGTGGGCAAAAGACCCATCAGCAGCGTCGGCACCGACATCAGCAGCACGCTCAGCGTGAACATGCGCTTGCGGCCGAGCAGGTCGCCGAAGTGCGCCATGATGATGCCGCCGAGCGGACGGGCCAGGTAGCCTGCGGCGAAGATGCCGAAGGTCTGCAACTGGCGCAGCCAGTCAGGGATGGCGTGGGGGAAGAACAGTTGTCCGATCGCCGGGGCGAAGAACACGAAGATGATGAAGTCGTAGAACTCCAGCGCGCCGCCTAGAGCGGCGAGGCCCAGCGTTTTGTAGTCGCTCGGGCCAAGGGTGCGTGGGGTGACAGCCTGTTGTGCTCCACCCAGATTTGTTGCTTGCATTGCTCGGTCGTTTCTTTAATGGAAAGCCACGCGGGGTGCGTGGAATGCGGCGTTCGTCGGGCGAGAAGTGTGGGGGCGCTGGGTAGAGCACGGGACACGCGCGCGCCTGCCGGGATACGACAGGCGCGATGACAACTTTGGCCAGCCGGCGATTTTACAGGATGAAAGGCATAAGCCGCTGGAAGTGCTTAATTAGATTGAACAAGTTGGTTTGCGCGGAGCGGTTCTGGGGGACGTCTGGCGTCCTCGTGAGAGCCCTCAGCCTGACGCTCGCGCGTAATGCAGAACACATACGTCGGAACTCGAGACTGGTCTGTCGGACGTCGCCGATCGGCGGCTAAATTAGGACTGCTCCTATGGGCGGGTGGCATTGCGACTCACAGAATCGCGTCCGATCTATCAGTTGAGAGTCACCCCATGCGTATTGCCATCCTCCAGCGCGACCCTTTGCAGCGCCAGACCATCGAAAAGATTCTGGTGCAGGCGAGCCACACCTGCGTGACTTTTGACGACGGCCTGTCCATGTCGAAGGCCCTCGCCCGTTCCACCGTCGATATGCTTGTGCTGGACTGGCACGGCGTGCGCCTGTCCGGCGTCGACGTGCTGAAATCCGTGCGGGCCGTCGGCGGCGACCGGATGCCGGTCGTATTCGCGTCAACCGACAACTCGGAGGAGGCCGCGGTGCGCGCTTTCGCCGCCGGTGCGGACGACTATGTGTCGTTGCCGGTACGGCCGGCCGAGTTCCGCGAGCGCGTCGCCGCACTGCTGCGGCGTGCTTACCCGGACCGCCACAGTGTGGCGAGCTTCGACGCCGGGCCGTATCACTTCGACGCGCATCGCCAGCTCGTCACGTTGCGTGGCGAGCCGGTGCAGTTGTCGGGCACGCAATATCGTCTGGCGTCGCTGTTCTTTGCCAACATTGGCCGCGTGATGTCGCGCGATCACATCTTCGCGATGGTCTGGGGGCGCGAATTCCGCGAGTTCACCCGTACCATCGACAGCCACGTGTCGCGTCTGCGTCTCCTGCTCGAAATCGATCAGGAAAACGGCTTTCGTCTGCAACCGGTCTACAAGAGTGGCTACCGGTTGCTGAGTCTGCACCAGGCCGACGCGGAGATCGAGAAAGCGGCGGCCTGATTCGGCGGTGCTGTTGGTGCAGTCGGCGCAGCCGGTGTGGCTCAGAGCGTCGGCAAAGCGGGTCGTGTTTCGAGCGAGTGACGAATCAAGGCTTCCACCGCCTTGCGTTCGTCGCCAACCAGCGGCAGACGCGGCGGCCGCACCGGCTCCGTGCCGAGTCCGACCATCGCTTCTGCGAGCTTGATGTTCTGCACCAGCTTCGGCGACACGTCGAGCGCAAGCAGCGGCGCAAACCAGCGGTAAATCGCCCGCGCTTCTTCTACGCGTCCGGCCTTGATCAGCTTGTAGATCGCCACCGTCTCACGCGGAAACGCGCATACGAGACCGGCCACCCAGCCGTGTGCGCCCATCAGGATTGCTTCCATCGCGAGGTTGTCCACGCCGCACAGGATGGCGTAGCGGTCGCCCACCGCGTTGATCAGATCCGTGACCCGGCGCACATCGCCACACGACTCCTTGATCGCGACAATCTTTTTCTCGTCGGCAATCTCAGCAAACATCTCCGGCGTCATGTCGACGCCATACGCGAGCGGGTTGTTGTAGACCATCAGCGGCAACGCGCTGGCGTTCGCGACGCTACGGAAATGATGCAGCGTCTCGCGCCGGTCCGACAGATAGCGCAGCCCCGGCAACACCATATAGCCTGCCGCGCCGCGCTTCGCGCCCGCTTCGGCCTGGCGGCATCCATCGAGCGTGCTGTTTTCCGCGATCGTCAGGAGCACCGGCACCCGGCCGCTCGCGGCGTCCACCGCGATATCGAGCACCTCGAGCTTTTCGTCGAGCGAAAGCGTCGAGGCTTCGCCGAGCGAGCCGCACACGATAATTCCATCTACACCGGCCTCGATCTGCGCTTCGATGTTCTTCTTCGTCCACGCACGGTCTATGCTGAAATCCGCGTTGAACTTGGTGGTGACTGCGGGCAATACGCCTTCCCAGATATGTGCCACGGCTTCTCTCCTGAGTGTGATGAGTTGACCGCAGTGTAAGCAGGGAAAAAGCTTCCGTCTTGCGTGATTCGCGCGTGTCGGATGACGATTTCAGCATAGACGGTGTGCGCGAATCGCGCTGCAGAGTTCGCGAATGCCAAGGGAATACGCTGCCTTGGATGCACTGACGCATGTGGCAGTGCAGCGTGGAGGAAGCGGCTTCCCAGCATATGGACACAGGCGCGGACGCGATTTGCCGCATGCCGCGCAGCAGTCTGGCGTGGTCGCCATGGACACCTTGCTCGCGGCATCCGAGACTATGCTGAAATCGTCATAATCCACGCATAATGACGCCAAGACGGGATGCGCGCCCGTTTCTAACATGGCGGCATGAAAACCTTGAACGTGATTGATTCGCACACCGGCGGTGAACCGACCCGCCTGGTTGTGTCCGGTGGCCCTGATCTCGGCAGCGGGACGCTGGCCGAACGGCTCGACGTATTTCGCAGCCGCTTTGACGACTGGCGCGCCGGCATCGTCACGGAGCCGCGCGGCTCGGACGTCGTGGTGGGCGCGCTGCTGTGCGAGCCGGACGCCGCCGATTGTGCAGCCGGCGTGATCTTCTTCAACAACGTCGGCTACCTCGGCATGTGCGGACACGGCACAATCGGACTCGTGGTGTCGCTGGCGCATATGGGGCGCATCGGGCCCGGTCAGCACCGGATCGAAACGCCGGTTGGCATCGTCGAGGCCACGCTCAATCCGGACGGTAGCGTCGCCGTGCGCAATGTGCCGGCCTACCGTTACCGCGAGGCCGTGAGCGTCGAGGTGCCCGGTTATGGCATGTTGACCGGCGATATCGCGTGGGGCGGTAACTGGTTTTTCCTCGTTGCCGAGCATGGCCGCGCGCTCGAAGCGCGTCATATTCCTGAGTTGACCACCTTCAGTTCGGCGATTCGCGATGCGCTGATCGCACAGCACATCACTGGCGCGGACGGCGCGCTGATCGACCATATCGAACTCTTTGCACCCGGCTCGCGCGAAGGGATCGACAGCCGCAGCTTCGTGCTGTGTCCAGGCAACGCCTACGACCGCTCGCCGTGCGGCACCGGTACCAGCGCGAAGGTGGCGTGTCTCGCCGCCGACGGCAAGCTCGCTGAAGGGGCGGTGTGGCGGCAGGAAAGCATTATCGGCAGCGTGTTCCAGGCGACCTACCAGAAGAGCGGCGATGGCATGTCGGTGGTGCCGACTATCACCGGCCACGCGCACATCATGGCGGAAGGGCGTCTGTGTTTCGACGAGCGCGATCCGTTTGCATGGGGAATGCGCGCGGCATGACGGCAGATGCAGTGATCGTCGGCGCGGGGATTGTCGGCGCGGCCTGCGCGGCGGAACTGGCCGCGCGCGGCATGCAGGTCGAGGTGCTCGATAGCCACGGTATCGGCGGTGGCGCGACGGCCGCGGGCATGGGGCACATCGTCGTGATGAACGACTCGCCCGCGGAGTTTGCGCTGAGCGCTTATTCGCGCGATTTGTGGCTCGAACTTGCACCGCAATTGCGCAAGCGCGACGCGTTCTCGCGCTGCGGCACGCTATGGGTGGCCGCCGACGACGAGGAGTGGCAAGCCGCGCGCGCGATGCACGATACGTTTGCGGCGCGAGGCATTGCCGCGCAGTTGCTCGATAGCGCCGCGTTGCGCGCCTGCGAACCGGCGCTTGCACCTGACATGGCGGGCGGTCTGCAGATCGAACACGACAACATCGTGTACGCGCCGACGGCCGCCGAATGGTTGCTCACGCAATCGTCCGGCGCCGCGAATATCCATCTGCGGCTCGAAACGGAAGTCGCCGCCATCGCCGCCCACTACGTGACGCTCGCCAATGGCGAGCGCAGGCATGCCGCCCGTGTGATCGTGGCGAACGGGATCGGCGCGCAGAAGCTGGTGCCTTCGCTGCCGCTCCAGCCGAAGAAGGGTCATCTGCTGATCACGGACCGCTATCCGGGCCTGATTCAGCATCAACTGCTCGAACTCGGATACATCAAAAGCGCCCATCACGCGGTGGGTACCTCTGTGGCTTTTAATGCGCAGCCGAGGCCGACTGGTCAGTTGCTGATCGGCTCATCGCGCCAGTTCGATACCACCGATCCCGCCGTCGAGATGCCCGTGCTCGCGCAGATGCTGCAGCGTGCTGCGCGCTATCTGCCGGCCTTGCCGACGCTCAACGGCATTCGCGCATGGACCGGCTTTCGGGCGGCAACGCCGGATGGCTTGCCGTTGATCGGCCGCATGGGCGAGGCCACGCCAGGCGTGTGGCTCGCAGTGGGTCACGAAGGGCTCGGCGTCACCACTTCTCTGGCGACGGCGAAACTGCTCGCTTCACAGATCACCGGAGATGCGTCGGCGATTCCCGCGGAGCCATATTTGCCGCAACGTTTCGCGCAGGGAGTCTGTCATGCCTAGTCACACCAGCGAGCGGGTTCGCGTGACGATCGACGCACGCACGGTGGAGGTCGAGGCCGGCACGCTGGTCGTGGCTGCACTCGCGATAGCGGGCCTGCGCGGCACGCGTACCTCGGTGGGCGGTCAACCGCGGTCGGCCTTGTGCGGGATGGGCATCTGCCAGGAATGCCGCGTCACCATAGACGGCCGGCCGCATGCGCTCGCATGTCAGACGGTCTGTCGCGATGGCCAGATCATCCAGACGACGGGGCCAGCGTGAATCAGCACTATGAAGTCGTGGTGGTAGGCGCGGGTCCAGCCGGGTTGAACGCGGCGCGCGCAGCGGCGCAGGCGGGCGCGCGGGTTGCCGTGTTCGACGACAACCCGCGGGTCGGCGGACAGGTGTGGCGGCAGGGTCCCAGGCACGCGCCACAAGCGCCGCTGCGTGAGGTTCAGGCGGCCTTGGAGGGGCATCCGAATGTGACGGTCTTCTCCTCGGTGCGAGTGGTTGCGCCCTTGGCGCCACGCGCGTTGTTGCTGGAAACGGCTGAGCAGGGCGGCATGTGTATCAGCTATAGCCGACTGATCCTGGCTAATGGCGCCCGCGAGCGTTTGCTGCCGTTCGCCGGCTGGACGCTGCCCGGCGTGACCGGCGCCGGCGGGCTGCAGGCGTTGATCAAAGGCGGTACGCCAGTGCGCGGCGAGCGCGTCGTAATCGCGGGCAGCGGCCCGTTGCTGCTTGCTTCGCTCGCGACCGCTCGCGCCGCAGGTGCCCAGGTGGTGGCGGTGGTCGAGCAAGCCTCGGCGTCCGCGGTGGCGAGATTCGCCGCTTCGCTGGTGGCGACGCCTTCGAAGTTGCTGCAGGCCGCGCAGTTGACGCGCGGGTTCGCAGGGCTGCGCTACCTGACTGGCAGTGTAGTGCGCGAGGCGCGTGGCGCGGGTCGGGTGGAACAGGTGACGATCCTGCGCGGCAAGCGCGAGATCACGCTCGCCTGCGATCGCATTGCGTGTGGCTACGGTCTCGTGCCCAATGTCACGCTCGCGCAGGCGCTGGGCTGTGCGCTCGATGAGCGCGGCGCGGTGCGCGTCGACGACATGCAGCGCACCTCCGTGAAGAGCGTGCTTGCCGCGGGCGAGTGCACGGGCATCGGCGGGATGGAGCTGGCGCGCGTCGAAGGCGAGATTGCGGGTTACGTAGCGAGCGACGCCACGCCAGATCTGGGCGCACTGCGCGCGCAACGCTCGCGCTGGCAACGTTTCGCACAGCGCCTGGAGGATACGTTCGCGCCAGGCGACGCGGCCCGCGCGCTCCCGCCTGACGACGCCTTGCTATGCCGCTGCGAAGACGTGACGATCGGCGAGGTGCGTGTTTATCGTGAATGGCGCGACGCCAAGCTGCACACCCGCTGTGGGATGGGCGTGTGCCAGGGACGCATCTGCGGCACGGCGGCCAGCACGTATTTCGGCTGGCAGACCGCGCAGCCGCGTCCGCCGTTTCATCCGGCGCAGATCGGCACGCTGATGGCTGCGTGTGAGCACGAACCGGCATCGACGGAGTGAGGCAGCGTTGGCTTGCCAGCCAGGCGTTGAAGGACGTAACGCGGACCGCTGTGGCTTGAGTTGCATGCCTGCGCTTCCGGTCCCGTCACAAACCCCGGATTTTTTCCCCGCACGCCGCAGCCCTATAATCGAGCGCACAAGACTACCGCACCGGATGCACGGGACACGCAAGATGAACACGCTGGCTCACCCGCTCGACGCAGCCGACGCCACCCTCAGTGGCATGCTCTCGCATTTCACGCTGCTGGAGCCGGTCTTCGACGCGATGCCTGACGTCGTGTTTTTCGTCAAGGACGCCGAGGCGCGCTACGCGCTGGTCAACCGCACGTTGGCCTCGCGCTGCGGCTACAAGGACAAGACGGCGCTGCTCGGCAAGACCGCCGAGGATGTATTCCCGCGCCGCTTCGGGCGCATCTACACGGCGCAGGACATTGCGATCATCAATGTCGGCAACCAGATGGTCGATCAACTGGAGCTGCATCTGTACCCCGGGCGGCAACCGGGCTGGTGTCTCACGTGCAAGCAGCCGCTGCGCGATCCGGCAGGGCGGGTGGTGGGGCTGGCGGGCATTTCGCGCGATCTGAAAGCGGACGAGGGCAGCCATCCCGCGTACAGCCGGCTCGCTGCGGTCGTGCAGTACATTCAGGACAATTACGTGCAGCCGCTCAACCTGAAGCAGCTGGCGGCGATGGCGGACATGTCGGTGGCGCAGCTCGAGCGCTATTTCCACAAGGTGTTTCATCTCACGCCGCGTCAGGTGCTGCTGAAAACGCGGCTGGATGCGGCGACCGCGCTGCTGGTGTCGCACGACAAGGTCACGGATGTCGCCGCTTTGTGCGGCTATACCGATCACAGTGCTTTCACGCGGCAGTTCAAGGCGACCGTCGGCATCACGCCCACCGAATACCGCATGCTGTTGCACGGGACCGCGCATAGCTGACGCATGAAGCAATGCGTAACTGCTCCACGGCGTGGGGAAAGCTGATATATAGCCGGTTCAACGTTGATTTGCCGCCCGCATCGCATGCCCCGCCGTCGACCGAGTCACCACTATTACGTCTATGTCGTCGCCTTGTCGGACACGGTCTGGAACGAGGCGCGGTTTCGCCGTTCGAACCCGGACTACCGGTTCGAGCGGCCATGCGTGTATGTCGGTATGACGGGGTTGGATCCGGATCTGCGCTTTGACCGCCACAAGGCGGATATTCAGGCGAATCGTTTCGTGCGCGATTACGGCCTGCGCCTCATGCCGGAACTGTATGAGGTGTTCAATCCAATGCCCTACGACGGCGCGCGCGACATGGAAGTCGAACTGGCAATTGGACTGCGCGAGGCGGGTTACGCCGTATGGCAGGCCTAGAGACGTCGAGGCGGTGAAACAGATGCGATGAAACAGAAGCGGTGAAACAGAAGCGGTGAAACAGAAGCTAGCTCTTACCGGATGCCCAGGCCGCGCAAAACGGCATTGCCTTCCGGCGTTAGACGGATGCTCGGCGCACCTGCTTCGGTGGCCACCGTTTCGACGAGGCCAGCCTCGTGCAGCATCGGAATCTCGGGTTTGGCGAACGCATCGATCGGCGCGTGCAGCAACAGCAGCAGCGTGGCGAGTTCGTGATGGCTCAAAAGCCGGCGCAGCATAGTCGGCTTTTTGGCCGGCGCCGTTGCTTCGTTTGCATCGCGGGTTGTTTTGGTCATGGTGCGAACCTCCGGCTTTTTCATTGTCCGTGGATGATGGGGCCCAAGTCTTAAACCATTATTAAGACTCGGGTCCGAATCGGCAGGTTCGCGATGTTTCTACCGGGCAATAGTTACCGTATTTGACGTTACGGCGCGCAAATTTTGCTCGCGCCCTCAATCCACAGGTTGTCCACGTGGCGCTTGCCGGCATAGAAACGGTAGGTGGTGGCGCCATTGTCGGCGCGGATCTTGACGACGTTCGAGTCGCCGAAATCGAGCATTTGCCCTTCCGGCAGCGGCGTGGTCTTGAACGTGGCGTTATGTTTGGCGGCTTCCTGCGTCATGCAGGCCACCACATCGTTGACGGGGCGCTGCGTGTTGCCGTCGACTACGGGCTCGCCCGAATCCGGGTTCTGGAAATACGCGCATGCGCTGAGAAAGAGGGGAACGGACAGGACTACCACGAACTTCTTCATATCTCTCCAATGTTTTCGGTCCTCGCGGCCCGCGGGTCCGGGGCCAGACGGGCCTTGGCGTTGAAAGCGCGCTGTATGGAACGACCCGCGTGGAACGGCCCGCGGGGACGGCAGGTCAGGCTTCATTATATCGACGCAAAACACGTGCCTCGGCCAAAGGCCAGGACGCTGCCCTATAAGAGCAGAAGAAGACAGCGGGGGAAAAACGCGACGGTGCCGCTGCCGGTGCGCACAGATGTGACGCCGGCACGGGCAGACGAAGGAGGAAACAACTTCAACCGCCTAGAACAGAAGGGCAATACCGAACATGCCGACGAACTGCGCATTCGTCGATGACGGCGTCGAATTCTGCGAGTCGCCGACCGCCGGCGTGGCCTCGACGATGTTTCCCGCGCCCTTCGAGCCGAGCGTCTGGCCGCTAGCCCGCTGGTAGGCCTCCACCGCATACAGCGTGGTGCGCTTGGAGAGGTGATAGGCCTGCTTCATCGAGTACTGCTGGTAGTGCGCCGCGCTAGTGATGCCATTGGCTTGCGACGCCATCGTGTACGCGAACCCGCCTCCGATATCGAAGGACGGCGTGAAGCGGTAAGTAGCGAGCGCTGCGTAGGTGTTGAAAATCGCGGTGTCGTGGAAGATGGAACGGCCGCCCGCCACGTACTGGACGTTGGTGTACGTGAGACCCATCATCAGGCCGCCGATCGTATAGTCGGCGGCTGCGGCGATATGCTGAACTGCTTTCGCCGACACGTAACCCGTGTTGAGCGACGACGTGCCAAAACTGCCCGTGGAAGCGGGATCGAAGCCGGTGGTCTGCTGCGCGTTGTCCATGCGCAGGTAACCCGCCGCGAGGTTGACCGGGCCGGTTGCGTAGCGCACACCCGCGCTGATGGTCTCGCCTTTGCCGGTGCTGCCGGCAATGCCGCCCAGCGCATACATGCCGCTTGCCTGCAGGCCGTTCCAGCTTGGCGTGGTGTAGATCAGCGAATTGTTGATTCGGATCGTGGTGTCGAGCCCATCAATATCGCCCGGATGTGCGCCCGTCGCGCCGGTCAGCCAGTTGCTCGAAGCAAGCGGCCCGACAAATTGATAGTAAGTCGTGTATTGGCGACCCACCGTGAACGTGCCGTAGACCGGGTTTTGCATCCCGATATACGCCTGGCGGTTGAAAATCTGGGTAGACGACGACAGCGCGCCGGTATTCGGATCGAAACCGTTCTGCAAGTCGAAGACCACGGTGGTGCCGCCGCCAATGTCCTCGAGGCCGCGCAGACCCCATTTCGACGCATACAGATTGCCCTGGCGCAGATAGACGTTCGACGCACCTTTCTGGTTGTTGGCGTAGACGATCGCGTCATCTACCGCGCCGTACAGCGTCACGCTGCTTTGCGCAAAGGCGGGAGTGGCCAGCAAAGTCGCGCTGGCCGTGAATGCGAGTTTTCCAAGTTTGCCGCCTGTGTGCTTCATCTACAGTCTCCTTCGTTTTCGATAAGATCGCCGGGTAAATCATTGAGTTTTTATGCGAGCCTTTCCTGCGGCTCGTCGTTTTTCAAACGTTGAAGCAGTGCTTCGCCAAATCTGTCAAACCAATGTCATTGGTTAGTGGTCCTGCTTGCGCTGCTGCGCCTGGGCAGCGAGCCGGACTGCGGCGTTCCCAGCGCCGTAACCGTCATAGCCGCCGCGCCGTTCCACGATTTCGAGGAAAAAGCGCTGATCCAGTTGTTCTGTGTAGGCGTGGAAGAACTCGCCGCCCTTTTCGTCGCGGTCGTACAGGATGTTGCGGGCCCGCAGCGCTTCGATCGTCTCGCCCGGCAACGCGTAGCGGGCTGCGAGATCCTCGTAGTAATTGCGCGGAATCCGCAGGATCGGCAGGCCGGCGGCGACGAATTGCGGAATCGCCGCGAAAATGTCGCCACTGCGGAACGCCACGTGGTTCAGTCCTGAGCCTCGGTAGGCATGCAGCGCCTCTGCCACGGCCGTGTGCCGGTCGACCGACGCGTTCAGCGCAATGCGCACCGAGCCGTCGCGGCTGCGCAGCGCCCGGCTGCGCACCAGCCCGTACGGGTCCGGCACCAGAAAGCTCGGCTCCGCGTCGAACCCAAAGGCCGTGCGGAAAAACAGCACCCACGTGTCGAGCGAGTCGGCAGGCAAGGACAGGACGACGTGGTCGATGTCCGTCAGCAGCGCCGGTTCAACTGGCGCGTCGCTCTTGTCCAGCAGGAAATCGGCTTCGAACAGCGTCGGCTCGTCGGGCGTTTCATCGACGAAATAGTTGAGGCTGCCGTCCGGCGCACGCACGGCCGGCAACACGCGTTCGTTCGGTCCCACCTGGCCTGAGAACGGCGCATAACCAAAGCCCGCAGCCCGCTCGAAGGCCAGCTTGGCGTCGTCGACACGCAGCGCCGACGCGCACAACGACAACCCGTGCTGCTGGAAGAACGCACTGGCGAACGAATCGGCCTCGGCGTTCAGCACGAGCGAGGCGCCGCCGTGCTGGTACAGCGTCACGTCTTTCGAACGATGCCGCCCGGCGCGCCGGAATCCCAGCTTGCCGAGCCAGTCGGCAAGCTGGACGCGCGCCGCGTCGTCGACGGCAAATTCGAGGAATTGAAAACCGATGTGAGCAGGGGCGGGCGACGGCTGATAAAGCTGCCGTGCCGGCTGGCCTTGCTCGATCAGTTTGGTACGGGTCAGCTCTTCGAGAAACAGCAACGAGCGATGCCCGTCTGCCGCCGTCGCCGCGGTCGGCGCGGCGCGAAAGCCGTCGTTGAAAATCTCGAGCGAGAGCGGGCCCTGATAGCCACTTTCCACAACGCGGGCGGTAAAACCGGCGAGATCGAAGTCGCCCTGGCCCGGAAAGCAACGGTAGTGGCGGCTCCATTCGAGCACGTCCATGGCCAGCTTCGGCGCATCGGCAATCTGTACAAAGGCAATCCGCTCGCCGGGGATCGTCGCGATTTCATCCACCGGATCGTTGATCGACAGCGTATGGAAGCTATCGAGCACGATGCCGAGGTTCGGATGGTTGACGGCATTCACCAGCCGCCACGCATGCCGGTACGAATTCACATGGCGCCCCCACGCGAGCGCCTCGTAACCTGCGCTCACACCCGCCTGCTCCGCGGCCTGCGCCAGCGCACCCAGCTGATCGACGATCAACGCGTCGTCGGGCAGCGTATCCGGCGACACATTGCTGCAGACCAGGATGCGGTCGGTGCCCAATTCATGCATCAGATCGAACTTGCGCTTCACGCGGTCGAGATTGCGTGCGAGCCGCTCGGCGCTGACGCCCTCGAAGTCGCGAAACGGCTGGAACAGCATGATCTTCAGGCCGAGGTCGGCCGCGATGCGGCGCACGTCGGCCGGCGAGCCGTCGAAATACAACAGATCGTTCTCGAAGATCTCGACACCGTCGAAGCCTGCCGCCTGAATCGCGGTCAGCTTTTCTACCAGTGTTCCACTAATCGAAACGGTAGCAATTGAACGTTGCATGAACGGCTCCTGCGGGCAAGAAATGGACCAGCCTGTTACATATCGGCATCGAACTGAGGGCCAGTATCCGCCACATTAGCTCGAGTTTGGGTGATTCTATACAAACTAACTAGATCGTACAAATTCGTACAAACCCCAGAAGACCGAACCGGGAATGTGGCGCAAACTAGCGTCACAGTGGGGAAGAGTAGCCGTGCTGGCCACGCCTCGTGCCTGAATTTTATGGAGTAGCCGCAATGAGTTTCGCCTCGGTGCTGGTCCTGAACGGACCCAATCTCAACCTGCTTGGCACGCGCGAGCCGGCCATCTACGGCTCGGAGACGCTCGACGATGTGGCGCAGATGTGCCGCGATGCAGCAGAACGACTCGATCTGGCGCTCGATTTTTGCCAGTCGAACGCCGAGCATCAACTGATCGACTGGCTGCACGCGGCTCGTACGCGGGTGGACGGTGTGGTCATCAATCCCGCTGCCTACACGCATACGTCCGTGGCACTTGCCGATGCGTTGACTGCGATCGACAAGCCGGTGATCGAAGTGCACATTTCGAACGTGCATCGCCGCGAAGCCTTCCGGCATCACTCGTATGTGTCGGCCGTGGCCGAAGCGGTGATCATCGGCTGCGGCACGCAGGGCTATGTGCTGGCGCTGGAGCGGATGGCGACGATTCTTAAATAGAGGACTACGAAATGACCACGCCTGCTAAAAACCGATCGTATCTGGTGGGGCTGATCGGCGCCGGCATTAGCGGCTCGCTCACACCGGCGATGCATGAGGAAGAGGGCGGCCAGCTCGGTCTGCAGTACGTGTATCGCCGCGTCGATCTGGAAGCACTCAAGCTCGACGTCTCAGCGCTGCCGGACCTTCTGGTCGCAGCGGAACGGATGGGCTTCAACGGTCTGAACGTCACGTATCCGTGCAAGCAGCAGATCATTCCGTTGCTCGACGAACTGTCGGATGACGCGCGCGCCCTGGGCGCCGTCAACACGGTACTGCTGAAAGACGGCAAGCGGATCGGCCACAACACCGACTGGTCCGGTTTCGCCCGCGCCTTCCAGCGTGGCTTGCCGGACGTGGCGCTCGAACGCGTGGTGCAGCTTGGCGCCGGCGGCGCGGGCGCAGCGGTTGCCCATGCAGCGCTGATGATGGGCACGCAAGCGCTGACCCTGTTCGATGTCGACGCGGCTCGCGCGCACATCCTTGCCGACGAACTGCAGCAGCGCTTTCCCGCTTCAACCGTGCGGGCAGGCGACTCGCTGGCCGACGCGCTCGGAGAGGCCAACGGTCTGATTCATGCGACGCCCACCGGCATGGCCAAGCTGCCCGGCATGCCATTGCCCGCGGAGTTGCTACACAGCCGCTTGTGGGTGGCCGATATCGTCTACTTCCCGATCCGCACGGCCTTGCTGCAGGCAGCCGAGGCGGCCGGCTGCCGCACGTTGAGCGGCGGCGGCATGGCGGTGTTTCAGGCGGTCGACGCCTTCCGTATTTTTACCGGGCTGGAGCCGGATGCCGAGCGGATGTTCGCGCACTTCCAGACGCTGCTGCCGCACGAATAGACGCGCTGGGCAGACGTGCTGTGCAGCACATCCAATAACACATGGAGGAGACAGACATGCCGCATCCGATTCATCCCACCCCATCCGACCTGCCCGAGCAGAATGCGCTGTCGGCCGGCGCCGCCGCAACCGGCGTGCGCCGTTCGAAGGCGCGCTACCGGATCCTCGCGCTGCTCGCCATCGGCACGATGATCAATTATCTCGACCGCACGGTGCTCGGCATCGCGGCGCCACAGTTGACCAAGGAACTGGGCATCAACGCCGCGTTGATGGGGCTGATGTTCTCGGTATTCTCCTGGAGCTATGTGGCCTCGCAGATTCCGGGCGGCCTGTTTCTTGATCGTTTCGGCAGCAAGGTCACGTATTTTCTGGCGATGACGTTCTGGTCGCTCTTCACGCTCGCGCAGGGGCTGGTGCACGGCATTGCGCCATTGTTCGCGTTGCGGCTCGGGCTGGGTGTCGCGGAATCGCCATGCTTTCCGACCAATAGCCGCGTCGTGGCCACCTGGTTTCCGCAAAACGAGCGCGCCATGGCGACGGGTACGTACACCGTTGGCGAATACATCGGCCTTGCGTTCTTCAGCCCGTTCCTGTTTGCGTTGATGGGCGCGTTCGGTTGGCGCTCGCTGTTCTACGTTGTGGGCGCGGTGGGTCTGGTGTTTGGCCTCGTCTGGTGGTTCTGCTATCGTGAACCGCGCGATCATCCGGCCGCCAATGCCGCGGAACTCGAGTACATCGAGGCGGGCGGTGGGCTGACGCATCGCAAAGAGGCGTCAGGCGAAGCGAAGGCGAAGTCGAGTGGTTTCGAGTGGCGCACCATCGGCAGGCTGCTCAAGCATCGCCAGTTGAGCGGCATCTGCCTCGGCCAGTTTGCGGGCAACTCGACGCTGGTGTTCTTCCTCACGTGGTTCCCCACTTATCTGGCCACCGAGCGTCACATGGGCTGGCTCAAGATCGGCTTCTTCGCGATCATGCCGTTTATCGCCGCATCGATTGGCGTGATGTTCGGCGGCACGTTTTCGGACTGGTTGCTGCGGCGCGGGGTCTCGCCCAACGTGGCGCGCAAGCTGCCGATCATCGCCGGCCTCTTGCTCGCCTCCACGATCATTCTCGCCAACTATGTCGAGAGCAACGTGACCGTGATCGTGATTCTGTCGGTGGCGTTTTTCGCGCAAGGGATGGCGGCGCTCGGCTGGACGCTCGTGTCGGATATCGCACCGGACGGACTGCTCGGCGTGACCGGCGGTATTTTCAACTTTGCGGCGAACCTCGCCGGCATCATTACGCCGCTGGCGGTAGGCCTGATCGTGGCATGGACCGGCTCGTTCGTCGGCGCGCTGGTGTTCATCGGCGTGATCGCGCTGATCGGCGCACTGTCGTACATCTTTATCGTCGGCGATATCAAGCGGATCGTGCTGACCGATTGAAGTCGCAGCAAACAAAAAACGCCTGCGAGCCTCCCGGCCCGTAGGCGTTTCTCTTTAGCGGCATATCTATCAGGCTTCGTTACGCAGGAAGCGCATCACGGCATCGACGATCATCGCCCGGTGCCGCGTGCGCAGCCGTGGATGCGACGGATCGCGGCCGAAGGCGGTGCCAAACGTATGGCGATTGCCGATGCGGTGAAAGCACATTGAACTGATCAGCAGGTGCAGATCGATCGCATCCACGTCGCTGCGGAACTGGCCGCTCGCGATGCCGCGCGCCAGCAGATCTTCGATCGTGCGGATCGCACTCGCGTTGCTGTTCTTGAACGTCTTCAACTGCTCGACGAACTTCGCGCCGTGAATGTTCTCGATGGTGACGAGGCGCACGAAGTCGCGATGCCGGTCGTGATAGTCGAAGGTGAATTCCACCAGCTTGCGCATACCTTCAACCGGATCGAGTTCGCTGACATGCAGATCCTGTTCGAGCGCGCGAATGTCGCCGTAGACCTTATCCAGCACCGCCTGGTACAACCCTTCCTTACTCTCGAAGTAGTAGTACAGCATGCGCTTGGTGGTATTGGTGCGCTCGGCGATAGCGTCCACGCGCGCGCCAGCCAGCCCCATGGCGGAGAACTCCTGGGTGGCGACTTCGAGGATATTTCGCTTCGTCTCTTCCGGATCGTACTTGCGGCGGGCGTCGGCGCGCCGAGGTTCAGACGGGATGCCGCTCTGATCTGGCGCGGCGGCCTTGCTTCCCTTTTTCATTGTGTATTTCAGCGGCGATGACGGCGCATTCTAGCATGTCGAAATTCACCGTCTCAGTTGCATGGGCGGCATATCCGGCGGCACATCTGGCGGCATATCTGGCCGCGCATCTCGCCGCGTATCTCGACACATAAGCCCACGCGTAACGTGCGCGAAAGCCGCTGGCCAGAGCGCACGCGTGTTGCGTCAATTCAGGAGGGCGCCCGGCGGCGAGCGGCCAGTGCGTCGCGCGCCTGCATCGTGGTGTAGGTCAACTGGGCGGCGGCGAGACCGAGCGTACCGAAGGTATGCGTCAGGCCGAACGCAGCGAAGGCCTCCGGGACCGGCCGCTCGCCGGCAATCGCGGCTGCCAGCAATTCGCCGGAAACGGTGGTGGGCGCCATGCCGTGCCCGCCGAAACCGACTGCATACCAGACGCCGTCGGAGCTCTGGCCGATCTGCGGCATCTTGTGCCGTGCGTAGCTCATCAGGCCGCCCCACGCATGCTCGATTCGCACATCGTGAAGTTGCGGATAGACCTTCAGTAGATCGCGTCGCAGCAGCCGGGCAATGGCTTGCGGCTCGCGATTCAGGACGGAAATGCGTCCGCCCCACACGATGCGTGTATCGGGCAGGGGGCGGTAGTAATCGAAGGCGAAGCGGGTGTCGTAGATCGCTGCGGCGGTGTCGATCGCTTCTTTCAGGCGTGGGCCTAGCGGCTCCGTGGCCATCACGTAGGTGGCGATCGGCAGCACGGCGCGTTCGACACGGGGATAGACGTTGCGCGCATAGCCGCCGCCCGCCATCACAACCTGGCGCGCCTCGACGGCGCCGTCGGCCGTTTCGACCAGAAAACCGCTGCCTTGCCGCTGCAGTCGCACGACCGGCGAGTGCTCGTAGATCTGCGCGCCCGCAGCAGCGACGGCCGTGGCGACCCCGAGGACATACTTCAGCGGATGGAAGTGGAACGCGTTGCGCTCGAGCAGGCCGCCGTGATAGCGGCTTGTCTTCAGTTGCGTGGCGAGCGTGGCCGGATCAACCGGTTCCCAGTCGACGCCGAACGACTCTTTCATCAGGCGGCGCTGCGTCTCGAGCCGGGCGGGCTCGTCGAACCAGTTGGCGAGGATCACGCCGGCGTGGGTCGCGTCGCACTCGATGCCGTAGCGCGTGATGCGCTGCCGCATCAGCTCGACCGCGTCGGTCGTGAGGGCGTAGAGCTCGCGAGCACGCGCCGCTCCGAGGATCTTGAGCAGATCGGCGCAGTCGAGACTGTAGCCGCCGAACACGAAACCGCCGTTGCGCCCGGATGCGCCGAAGCCCACCTGCTGCGCCTCGAGGACGATCACGTCGCGTACACCGCGCTCGCCCAGACCCAGCGCCGTCGACAGTCCTGCGAGGCCTCCGCCGACAATGCACACGTCAGCGGCACGCTTGCCGGACAAACGGACCCGTTCGGGCCGAACCACGGTTGCTTCGTAAAAGCTTTGCATAGACAGGAAGTACCCGGCGTCTGTTTCTTCTTTAGCAGACGCCGGCATAAGACTTGTTGAGTTCAGGATACCGGCAACAGCTTGCCGCTGAATACCACCGGACCGCTCGGGCCGTCGGGATTCGGCGAGCCGCCCGGCGGTTCGATCGAGATGGCGAGCGCCGCGTAGCTCTCCGGCCGCTGTTCTGCGGCGCTGACCTTGCCGTTGCCGCTGTTCGGCAGCACGCCTAGCGAGACCGGATGGCCGCTGGCAGGGATGCCCCACAACTGCATCGCCCGGTCGGGCGGGAGCTGGACGTCGCCGAGCCGGTGCAGGGTCATGGTCGAATGGGCTTCGTCCCACGCCACCAGCATGATCGGCTGGGCGTTCTTGTCGTTCAGCACCGCGACATGCGACACCTCGGCCTCGGGTTGCTGCGCGACCGTCTGCGAAGGTGTTGTTGTAGTCGCTTCGATCTGCAAGAGCGAACGCACGGCGACGATCACCGCAATCGCCGCGATCGCGGTCACGCCGATGGCCCAGCCGCGCCAGAAAGCGAGGTTGTCGAGCCAGCTCCGCGTCGGGGGCGTCGGGCGCGTCGGGCGAGCAGGAGCGGTAGGGCGAGTAGCCTGGGCCGACTGCCGGGTGGGCTCCGCGCCGCGGGCGGCGACAATGCCGAGCCGCTGTTCGATGGCCTCCCAGACCGCGGCCGAGGGCATGCGCGGCGGCGCAAGTTCGGCCAACGGTTCGAGCCGTTGTTGCCATTCTTCCAGAGACTTGCGGATCACGACGTCGTGTTCCGCGTAATGTTGCAGCCGTCGCCGGGCGCCGCCGCGCAAGGTACCGAGCGCATATTCGGCCGCCAGCAGGTCCACCAGTTCAGGATACCGATGCAAATTCATCAGACACCCCCGCCCAGGCAGCTTTTCAGTTTGGCCAGGCCGCGCCGGATCCACGACTTGACGGTACCGAGCGGCACGGTGAGCGTTTCGGCAATCTCGCTATGGCTTTGGTCGCGCAGATACGCCAGCGCGACGGCCTGCCGCTGCGCCGGTTCGAGCTGCTGCATACACCCGTCCAGCAGCCGTGCCTGCAGGCTAACGGCGGAGAGCGTCTCCGGATCGGGTTCTCCCGTAGCCACAAGGTCGTCCAACGCCTCACTCCATTCTGTTTCCTGCGTGTTGACCCGCCGCAGGTGGTCGAGCGCACGGTTGCGTACGATGGCCGACATCCACGTCATGGGGGCTGACAAGCCGCGTTTGTAGTCGCCCGCAAAACGCCAGATGTTGACGAAACTGTCCTGTAAGACCTCTTCGGCCCACTCGTGTCTGGTCAATATACGGAGCGCAAGGCCAAACAGTTTCGGGGCAGCGAAGTCATATAGCTCCCGCAATGCCGCAGCGTCCTCTGTGGCAACGCGTTCGAGGAGCGCGGTCAGCGTTTCCGGCGTAAGTTCTCGAGAGTTTGCGGTCATGGAGAATTGAGTGATGGCATGCGGGGCTATGTTACTCAATTTCCGTCGGCGGTTATATCGGGTTTTTTTGCGTCCGCATGAATCCGGTTTGTCACCGGCTGCGTATATGGCCGTGTAAGCAGGTCTGCGTCAAAAGCCGGAGCGTTTTCCAACGGCCGGACGCAGCAGGGTCGGAAGGGCGGGGGTAGTCGGGGTGACCGGAGCTGTTGTCCGGCTTCAGCAGGTGCCGGGTACGGCGTCACGCCAGGCGGGACAGCAAGCGCCCGGCGGAAAAGCGGTGGTGATGCGTCGAGGAGGCTCATTCGGCATTGAGGTCAAGCCAGTCATTCAAACATGAAGACTGGCTTGACCGGAATGAGCGGTTGCCGCAGCGCTTACTTGCCCCAGCTTAGGACCACCGGGTCGAGGCGCCGCGCAATCGTCAGGAGCCCTTCACGGGTCGCGGGATGCATTGGCAGCAGCGGATGACGGACCGCATCGGACTTGATCACGCCGCCAGCTTTCATCAGCGCCTTGGGGGTCGCGAGACCGCCCTGGCGATTCTCGTAGTTGATGAGCGGCAGCCAGCGTTGATAGTGAGCGGCGGCGAGTTCCGTGTCGCCCGCGGCGTAGGCATCGACGATCAGGCGGATACCGTCGGGATAGCCGCCGCCCGTCATTGCACCGGTTGCGCCTGCATCCAGATCGGCCATCAGCGTGATTGCTTCTTCGCCGTCCCATGGACCAACAATGGCGTCGCCGCCCAGTTCGATCAGCTCACGCAGCTTCGCGGCGGCTTGCGGCACTTCGATCTTGAAGTACGAGATATTGGCGAGCTCGCGCGCCATCCTCGCCAGAAACGGCGCCGACAGCGCCGTGCCGGCCACTGGCGCATCCTGGATCATGATCGGAATGTCGATCGCGTCGGAGACCTTCTTATAGAACTCGTAGATGCCACGCTCGCCCACGCGGATCGTCGCGCCGTGATACGGCGGCATGACCATCACCATCGCGGCGCCGGCATCCTGCGCGGCGCGGCTGCGCAGTGCGCACACGTGCGAGCTGAAATGCGTGGTCGTGACAATCACCGGGACGCGTCCGGCAACGTGCTCGAGCACCACGCGCATCAAGGTGCTGCGTTCGTCGTCGGAGAGGGCGAACTGCTCGGAAAAATTCGCTAGGATGCACAGGCCATTCGAGCCCGCATCGATCATGAAGTCGATACAGCGTTTCTGGCCTTCGAGGTCGAGGCGCCCTTCGTCGTCGAAGATGGTCGGAGCGACGGGAAATACACCGCGATAAGATATTTGAGTGGTTGCCTGATTCATGATGTTTCGGTCTGCCTGGATTTTTTTGACGATGGATTGACGATTGGGCTGGAGAGCAATCAGGTAATGGCGCCGATTTGCCAAGGCACGAATTCGTTCTGGCCGTAGCCGTGAATCTCGCTGCGCGAGAGCGTGCCGGAGGCGGTGTCGAGCATCAGTTGGAACAGTTCGGCGCCCATCTCTTCGATCGACTTCTGGCCGCTGAGAATCGAGCCGCAGTTCAGATCCATGTCTTCCTGCTGACGGTTCCAGAGGGCGTCGTTGGTGGCGATCTTGAGCGAAGGTGTCGGCGCGCAGCCGTAAGCGGAGCCGCGTCCGGTTGTGAAGCAGATCAGATTGGCGCCGCCTGCTACCTGGCCGGTCGCGGAGATCGGGTCGTAGCCGGGCGTATCCATGAAGACGAGGCCCTTCGCGCTCACATGCTGCGCGTATTCGTAGACCTCGACGAGATTCGTGTGACCGGCCTTGGCGATCCCGCCGAGCGATTTTTCGAGCACCGTCGTGAGTCCGCCCGCCTTGTTGCCGGCCGACGGATTGTTATTCATCGCCGCGTTATGGCGGGCGCAATAGTTTTCCCACCAGCGGATGCGCGCGACCAGCTTTTCGCCGACTTCACGCGTCACGGCGCGGCGCGTCAGCAGATGTTCGGCACCATAAATTTCCGGCGTTTCGGAGAGGATGGCGGTGCCGCCATGCGCGACCAGCAGATCCACCGCGGCGCCGAGTGCCGGATTGGCCGAGATGCCGGAGTAGCCATCCGAACCGCCGCACTGCAGGCCGACCACCAGATGCGCGGCGGACACGGGCTGGCGCTTCACCTTGTTGGCTTCGGCCAGCATGCCCTTCACGAGTTCGATCCCGCGTGCGACCGTTTTGGCGGTGCCGCCGGTCTCCTGAATGTTGAAGGTCTTCAGGAACTCGGCTTCCTTGAGTCCCTGCGTCTCCATGAGGCGCGAGATCTGGTTGGTTTCGCAGCCAAGCCCGATCACTAGCACGCCGGCGAAGTTCGGATGCGCGGCGTAGCCGCCGAGCGTGCGCTGCAGGATGGCGAGCCCTTCGCCCTCGGGATCCACCGCGCAACCCACGCCATGCGTAAGCGCCACGACGCCATCGATATTCGGAAACGGCGCCAGCACTTCAGGGTGAATGTCGCGGCGGAAGTGATCGGCAATGGCGCGTGCGACGGTGGCCGAGCAGTTCACCGAAGTCAGCACGCCAATGTAGTTGCGCGTCGCGATCCGGCCGTCTGCACGCAAGATGCCATTAAACATTGCAGGTGCGGCGGCCACGGCCGTGACTTTCGTATCGGCGCAGAACGCGTAGTCGCGGGCGAACTCGCCCATCGCGACGTTGTGCGTGTGAACGTGTTCGCCCGCGGCGATCGGCCGACTGGCAAAGCCGATGATCTGGCCATAGCGGAGCACCGGTTCGCCCTCGGCAATGGCGCGCACGGCGACTTTGTGGCCGGGCGGAATCAGGCCTGAGACCGTGACGCCTTCGCCGGGCAAGACGGTGCCGCCGACCAGCTGGCTGCGCGCGATGACGACATCGTCGCGGCTATGCAGGCGGATCGCAGGGGGCGGTGTGACGGGGGATGACGTGACGACGCTCGGGTCGTCGCTGACGGATGGCATGTCGAATCCTTCTGTATGGCGCAGCGCAAACCGGGGTAGCCGCGTGGCGGCGCGCCCCGGCAGGGCGTCTTGATTGTCTCCGGCAATGACTATACGACGGCCCGTTCCGGCCTGTATAGTGAATTGTTTCCATCCTGTGATCACTTTTACGACTCACATGAAAAATACGCTGAACGTGCTGCTCTCGCGCTTGCGCATGAAGCAGTTGCAACTGCTGATTGCGCTCGACGATCACAAATCGCTGCACAAGGCGGCGGGCGCGATGGCCATGACGCAGTCGGCGGCGAGCAAGGCGCTGCAGGAGCTGGAATCGATGCTGGAAGCGCCGCTCTTCGAGCGTTCGAAAAACGGCATGATTGCGAACCAGTTCGGGCATTGCGTGATCCGCTATGCGCGGTTGGTGGCCACGGATCTGACCTCGCTGTGCCAGGACATTGCGGAAATCCGCTCAGGGCGGGGCGGGCGTCTGGCGATCGGCGCAATCATGGGAGCGATTCCGGACGCCGTGGTGCCGGTGCTCAACACGCTGCATGCGAGCCAGCCGAATCTTTCGATTGAGATTGTCGAAGACACGAGCGCCCGGATGCTGCTGCAACTGGACGAGGGGCGCCTCGACCTGGTGATCGGGCGCGCCGCGGTCAGCGCCGATCCTTCCAGATATCAGTACCAGTCGCTGGGCGACGAGCCGTTGTCCGTGGTGGTTGGCAACAGCCATCCGCCGATGTCGCGCAAGGATCTCAGCCTGCGCGATCTGGCCGGACACCGCTGGGTGACGTATCCAAGCCATATGCCGCTGCACGCGCTGCTGGAGCGTGAAATGGACCTGGCCGGCATGAGCATGCCCGTGAGCCCGATCTCGACCGCGTCGACCTTCGTGACGATTGCGTTACTGCAGCAAGCTGCGGATCTGGTGTCGATTTTGCCGACCGGCATTGCCGAGCTGTTCGCGAAGCACAAGATGCTGCGCATTCTGCCGGTCAAGCTGAAGTCTCAGTCACAAACGTTCGGGATTGTGTCGCGCAGGGGCGGGGTGTTGTCGCCGCCTGCCGAGCAGTTCATCCGGCTGTTGCGCGAGCGGAAAACGGTGGTGTGAGGGGAGGTGGGGCGTGCCGACGCTGCGGGGAATTTTGACTTTTTAAGCGCGGAAACCGTCAATATCTCACTTCGCCCGTTACTGCGCCATGCCTTGCTGAAACGGTGTTGTTGGCGCGAGACTGTGGGGTAATTCCGTACCCATCAGATATTCGCGTTCCGAGCTACACTGAGCACGATGCGGGCCTGACTTTCGGATGCGTGCCTGCGAGGGAGATGCCGTCATGAATCGGCCACTCGTTCGGTTTCCGCTTCGCACAGCCGGCGGTACGTCGGCGTGGAAGTGGTTCAAATGGTCGCTGCTCGCCGCTTTGCTCGTGGCGCTAGCGATCCTGGCAAAACTTTGCCAGATCGAGATCGAAACCTCCCGCCTGCAGGCGCGTTACCTGTCCGAGCTGACACGTGACGTCGATTTCACGCTCGCAGACGGTGCGAGCCCCAATATCCGCTTCCCCACCAACGGCCCGTACGACGAGCGGCTCGGCTACGCATTGCTGCCGTCGTTTCAGCAACGCCTGACCGCACGCGGTTTCGTGGTGGCCTCGCAAGCGCGTGACTCCGAACGCATGCTCTCGCTCGCCGACGACGGTTTGTTCCTGCCGTATCAGGAGAAAGATCAGGCCGGCCTGCAACTGTTCGATGGCACCGGTGCGCCGCTTTTCAACGCGACGTATCCGCGCCGGATCTACAGCGGTTTCGACGCAATTCCGCCGGTCATCGTGAACTCGCTCCTGTTTGTCGAAGACCGCGAGTTACTCGATTCCAGCCAGCCGAACCGCAATCCGGCGATCGACTGGGGGCGGTTTGGCCACGCATTGCTCGACCAGGGCGCGCGGATTTTCAACCGGCATCAGTTGCAGCCTGGTGGTAGCACGCTCGCTACCCAAATTGAGAAGTTCCGTCACTCGCCGGATGGGCGCACCGCCACGCCGCCGGAGAAGCTGCGGCAAATCGCGTCCGCTTCGGTGCGTGCGTATCTGGACGGCCCGCAGACCATGCCGGCGCGGCGCGAAATCGTCGTGCAGTACCTGAATTCGGTGCCTTTGTCGGCGCAGCCTGGCGTCGGCGAAATCAACGGCATGGGCGACGGCCTGGCGGCGTGGTATGGGCGTGACTTCGACGAAGTCAACACGATTCTCAACGCGCCATCCTCGGCCGATAACCTGGCTGAACAGGCGCTGGCGTTCCGGCAGGTGCTCTCCCTGATGATTGCGCAGCGCGCGCCGTCGTACTTCCTGCATCATGGATACGCCGAGCTCGGACGCACGACGGACAGCTATTTGCGGTTGCTCGCCACGGGAGGTGTTATTTCTACGTCGCTGCGCGACGCGGCGCTCAACGCGCAGATTGCACTGAACCGCACGCCGGTGCGCGTTGCGGATGATTCGTTTATCAGCAGGAAGGCGGTGACCTCGATGCGGGCGCATTTGCTGGACGCGCTCGGTTTGAGAAGCTTCTATGAACTCGACCGGCTAGATCTGCAGGCCACCGGCACGCTCAATAACGCCGTTCAACTGGCGGTGAGCGACCGGCTCGCGGCAGCGGGCACCAAGGACGGCGCACAGGCGGCAGGGCTTTACGGCTTTGAAATGCTGCGGCCCGGCGACGACCCCTCGAAGATCACCTACAGCCTGACGCTCTATGAACGGCACAACGGCGCGAACCTCGTGCGGGTGCAGACGGATAGCGTCAACGAACCTTTCGACATCAATTCGGGCGCACGCCTGAATCTCGGCTCCACGGCGAAGCTGCGCACGGTTATCACGTACCTGCAGATCGTCAGCGATCTGCACGACCGCTATGCATCGCTGAGTGTCGCGGACCTGAAGCGTGTCCAGCCCGATCCGCAGGACGTGCTGACGCGTTGGGCGCTCGACTATCTGATCAAAACGCCGGACCACTCGCTGCAAGCCATGCTCGATGCCGCCGTGGAGAGAAAATACTCGGCCAGCGCGGGCGAAACGTTCTACACCGGTGGCGGTGCGCAGACCTTCACCAATTTCGAGTCGAGCGACAACAGCCAGATTCTCACCGTGCACCGGGCCTTCCAGCATTCGGTGAATCTGGTGTTCGTGCGCCTGATGCGCGATATCGTGCGCTACGAAATGATCCAGACCTCGGGGCCCTCGACGCAATGGCTCGACGATCCCGCCGCGCGCCAGTTGTACCTGAGCCGTTTCGCCGATCAGGAAAGCCGCGTCTATGTGAAGCGCTTCTACACGAAGTATCACGGTAAGACGCCCGACCAGGCACTGGCGGTGATGCTGCATAGCGTGCACAAATCGCCGCCGAAGATCGCCACGGTATTGCGCAGCGTGGCGCCCAATGGCGCGCAGGGCTGGTTCGACACGCAGATGCGCGAGCAACTCAAGGGCACGCCCGCTCAGTGGCTCACCGACGACGATCTCGCCAAGCTTTACACGAAGTACAGCATGGACCGCTTCAATCTGAACGACCGCGGTTATATTTCGCGCGTACATCCGCTGGAATTGTGGCTGGTCAACTATCTGCGCGAGCATCCGGATGCCACCCTCGACCAGGTTCAGGATGCCAGCCACGATGTGCGGGTGTCGACCTATTCGTGGCTCTTCAAGACCCGCTACCACGCCACGCAGGATCGCCGCATCAAACACATGATCGAGCTTCACGCCTACGCTGCGATCGGCAAGTCGTGGCAAGCGCTCGGCTATCCGTTCGCCAATCTGACGCCGTCCTATGCGGCGGCGATCGGCGCATCCGGCGACCGGCCGGCAGCGCTCGCGCAACTGATCGGCGTGATCGCGAACGGCGGCAACAAGGTGCCGACTGAAAGCATCGCGCAACTCGATTTCGCCAAAGACACGCCGTACGAAACGCATTTCGTGCGCGCAACGGTGCCGCCGCAGGCGCAGTTGTCCCCGCAGATCGTCAATGTCGTGCATGGGATGTTGAGCGATGTGGTGCAGGGTGGCACCGCCAAGCGCCTCGCGGATGGCATGACCTTCCCGGATGGCAAGACGCTGCCGGTGTATGGCAAGACCGGCACGGGGGATCAGCGCTTTGAAGTGTGGGCGAAGGGCGGGCGGCTGATTGAGTCGCGCAAGGTCAATCGCAGTGCGACCTTTGTGTTCATCATGGGTGACCGGTTCTATGGCACGCTGACCGCTTATGTTCACGAGCCTTATGCGGCACGTTATGACTTCACGAGTGCGATGTCGGTGCAATTGCTGAAGTCGCTTGCGCCTGTGTTGCAACCGCTGGTTGAGCAACCCAGGGCGCCTGCTGCGCCGAGTAGTGGGGCTGCGGTGAAGCGGAGTTGAGGGGCAACGGTGGCTTAACCGCTGGTCAAGCGCCGCCTCAATAACCCGCTTCCGTAGCCGGCTTAAGAAACAACTCATGCACCGGCGCAAAGTGCGCATAGAGCGGCAAAATCGCTCCGCCCATGGCGCGAGCGTCTGCGCCGATGGTGCCTTCCAGCAGTTGCGGACGCACCATGCCTTCCCATTCGAAACCGTCCAGCACACGCTCAGTACGGCGAATGATTTCGCGCACCAGTTGACGGTCGAGTTCGCCGTCTATCACCACGGCTTCGAGATCGAGCAGGGCGGTCGCGTTGATGAGTGCGCCAGCGATCGCCGGGCATGCGGTATCCAGCCAATGTTCGGTCAAGCGCCACCACTCCGGCGATAACGCACGATGATCGTGCGCGGCGGCAGCCGGCGCTCCTGCGTCGCTGAGTAGTCGCTCCAGCACAAAACCGGACGCTGCATGAAGCAGTTGACGTGCCGCTTTGGACTCCGTTTGAGCGTCCGCTTGACGCCCTCCGCCACCACCGGCAAGCGGAATCGAGCCTACGGCGCCAGCATTGTTGTGCGGACCACCATGCAGCCGACCGTCGATCACAAGCCCGCCGCCGATGAACGTCCCGACGAACAGATACAGAAAGTTGTGAATGCCGCGCCCCTGGCCCATCACGAGTTCGGCGGCGCAGGCCGCGGTGGTGTCTTTGGCAAACTCGACGGGCAGGCCGGTCATGGCGGCGATACGAGCGCGGATGTCGATGTCATGCCAGGCTTCGAGCGCCTCCGGCGGCGCGCCGAGGAAATCGCGCCAGCCGCCCAGCCATAAGGGCGCGGCCACGCCCACGCCGACCACTTGTTTGGCCCGCTCGCCAAGCGTTTCGTTGACGCGTGCCAGCTTGCTCTCGAGCGCGGGAAACAACACCCGCGGATCGGGATACGCATACTCGAGCACATCGCGACTGCACACGTGCCCCACGAAATCCATGGCGAGCACATCGAGGCTGCGGCGCCCAACCTTGATGCCGATCGTGTAGGCGCCTTCGGGCCGCAACGCAATCGGCACCGACGGCTGACCGATGCGCCCACGCACGCGCGGCTGCCGCGCGAGCAGGCCGTCGTCGATCAGACGGTCGACGATCATCGAGACGGTCTGCATCGACAGGCGCGTCAGCCGGCCGACATCGGCTTTCGCGAGCGGCCCGTGCAAGCGGATTGCCTGCAGCACGATCCGTTCGTTGAATTGCCGCATGCCGACCTGATTCGAGCCGACCGTGCGCTTGAGCGGCGAGCGGGTGCCGGTGGTATCCATCGTGACCGCCCCTCAGCAGGGTACGTGCATCATGCGATGGCCTTGACGTCCGCTTCCTTCGCACCGGTCATGATGGCGACGGCCTCGGACATGTGGATGTCCTTGGTGTTGACGAGCGCCGCGCGCCGTCCCAGCCGCTGGATGTGAATGCGATCGGCAATCTCGAACACGTGCGGCATGTTGTGGCTGATCAGGATCACCGGCAGGCCACGGTCGCGCACGCGCCGGATCAATTCGAGCACCATGTTGCCTTCCTTCACGCCGAGCGCCGCGGTCGGCTCGTCGAGAATCACGACATGGCGTGCAAACGCCGCGCTACGCGCCACCGCGACGCCCTGACGCTGACCACCGGAAAGCGTTTCGACGGCTTGGCGCATCGAACGGATGCCAATTTGCAGGCCCTTCATATGCGCGGTTGCTTCTTCCAGCATACGGCGCTTGTCGATCATCTTGAAGATCGAGCCGCGCCAGCCAGGTTTGACCAGCTCGCGAGCCAGAAACAGGTTTTCGGCGATGCTCATGGCGGGCGCCACCGCGAGGTCCTGATAGACAGTTTCGATGCCTTGCTCGCGCGCATCCAGCGGGCTACGGAATTTAACCGGCTTGCCGTCGAGCAGAATCTCGCCTTCGTCGGGCACGGTTGCACCGGAGAGCGCCTTGATCAGCGACGACTTGCCGGCGCCGTTATCGCCGATCACGGCCATGATTTCGCCGGGCATCACTTCGAAGTCGCAGCCGTCGAGGGCCGTGACCTGGCCATAGCGTTTGATGAGTCCACGTGCCTGCAGGACAGGCGTCGCAGTAGCAGCAGTTTGGGGTGTAGACATGACAGGCTCCTGGTGGCTCATCGAGCGCCGCGGTGGGACAGCTTGTCGGCAGCGACGGCGAGAATCACCAGCATGCCGGTGATCAACACCTGATACACCGACGAGACGCCGATCAACGTCAAGCCGTTACGGAACACGCCGACGATCAGCGCGCCAAGCAAGGTGCCGACAATCGATCCTCGCCCGCCAAAGAGACTGGTGCCACCGAGCACCACAGCGGTGATGCTGTCGAGGTTTTCCGTTTGCCCGGCTTGCGGATCGCCCACACCTGTTCGCGAGACCGACAACAGGGCAGCGATGCCGTAGATCGCCCCAGCCAGCGTGTAGACGGTGAGCAGGATGCGCGTCGAGGACAAGCCCATCAGGCGTGCTGCTTCAGCGTTATTGCCGAGCGCGTAAAGGTGCCGGCCGGGCACGGTGTCGCGCAACACGAACCAGGTAGCCAGGTACATCAGCAGCGTCAGCACGGTGCCGTAGGTCACCTGGGCCGGACCGATGCTGAACGTGTTGCCGAGGAACATGATCGCGTCAGGCAGGTTCGACACGCTCTCAGCGTTCGAGTAAATCTGCGTCAGCGCGAAGGCGATGTTCAGCGTGCCGAGCGTGACGATGAACGCAGGCAGTTTGATGCGCGTAATCAGGACCCCGTTGAGCGCACCGAACAGGGCGCTCGCTCCGATGCCGCAGACGATCGCGAGCACCGGCGGCACGCCGAGGTTGACCGCGAACTTGGTCATGATGATCGAGCCGAACGCCATCACCATGCCGCAGGACAGATCGATGCCGCCCGTCAACACGATCAGCGTCTGGCCGATCGCAATGACGGCGACGACCATGGTCTGCTGAAGAATCAGCGAGAGGTTCTGGAACGACAGGAAGCGGTTGCTCTGCGAGATAAAAAACGCACAGGCGAGCACGAGCGCGATAAGCGGACCGACTTCAGCGAGCGAAGGCAGCCGCTCGGAAAAAGGGCGGTGCCCGCCAGCCGGTGCAGAAGGAGTCGACATGATGTGTTTCCTCGATGCTAGCGCGTGGCGCAGGGGCCACGCGGCAAATCCGTGGGAGACCCATGCGTGGGTCTCCCAGATACTTAGGAAGGCTTATTGACCCCAGCAGTTCGCCAGACCGAACGTGGTGTCTTTGCTGTCCACGCCATTCATGGCCTTGTCGGTGATCAGCGTTACGCCGGTGTCCTTGTAGCCCGAGACCTTCTTGCCGGTCTTCGCATACTCGGCGCCGGCATCGACACCAAGCGAGGCCATCTTCAGCGGATACTGCTGCGACGTCGCGGCAATGGCGCCGGCCTTGACGTTACGCACGCCTTCACAGCCGCCGTCGATCGACACGATCATCACGTCCTTGTCCTTGCCTGCCGCCTTGAGCGCGCGATACGCACCCGCCGCAGCCGGTTCGTTGATCGTGTAGACCACATTGATGTCCGGCGATTTCTGCAGGCAGTTCTCCATCGCCGTTTGTCCCTTCGACTGATCGCCGCGCGTGTCCTGGCTACAGACGATGGACGGATCGCCTTCCTTGACGCCGAAGCCCTGCAGGAAACCGTTATGACGCAACACACCCACTGACACGCCCGGCGCCAGATCGAGCGTGGCGATCTTGGCCGGCTTGCTGCCTAGCGCCGCCTTCGCGTACTGGCCGATGAGGACGCCGGCCTTGAAGTTGTCGGTGGCGAAGAGGGCGTCCGTGGCGTCTTGCGGTTCTGTCGGCGTATCGAGCGCGATCACCATCACGCCGGCGGCGCGGGCTTTCTTGATGCTCGGCACGATGGCCTTCGTATCGCTCGGCGTAATCAGAATCGCTTTGGCGCCCGCCGTCATCATGTTTTCGATCGCCGTGACCTGGCTCGCGTTGTCGCCGTCGAACTTGCCGGCGGCGGTCAGCAGCTTGACGCCATCCTTCTGCGCGGCGGCTTCTGCGCCTTGCTTCATCTTCACGAAGAACGGGTTCGTGTCGGTTTTGGTAATCAGGCCGACGACGGCCTGGTCGGCGGCCTGCGTGGCGCTGGCGCACCACACGGCGGATGCCGCGATGCACAGGGTGACGATGCGACGGGCGACGGGATGCCTGCGGGATTTCAGATTCATGGGGACGCTCCTCCAAATAATTGACAACGACGTTGTGGACTGCGGTCGATTCAATAGCTAGTGGGGCGCTGGGTGCGCCTCTCGTAGCCCGCTGACTGCGCTAGATGACGCAGGGCGGGCTGCTTTTTGACTAAATCACTTTGGTTTATTTAGTACAGCAGGGCGGCCGAGCAGAGTCAAGAACGGGAATTGGTGCGATGCAGTAGGCAGTGGCCGTCTGGCTCGCCCCTAGCGGTAAGGCTGGAGCCGCCCTGGCGTGATTGGTGCGGCGCGGGAAGCGCGATCGAGGATTGGGGTAAGTCTGGAGACGGGAGAGGGGGTTCTGACGCAGTTGCAGTGTTATTTTTATGTAAGAAATGAGTATTTCAGAGCTCAGTCTGAGAAATTCATTTTGTTTTGTTGCGCTGCCGCAGGACAGGCTTATAATAGGGTTATTACCTAGGTAGTTAACCCTAGCCTGAACTGGAGCTTGCCATGAGCCACATCACCACGACTTCTACCCCGGCCGCTAACGGCTGGCTTGCCCGTCTTGCAGCCGTCGCCCGCCACGCTCTGCAACTGCATCTGCAAACGTGCGCCATCATCGCTGAAGCGCATCGCCGCCCGCAGTAAGCATCACTTCGTTGTGACGTCTCACGCCCGCCCAGCGCGCGCGCGAGGCCGTCCAAGCCTTAAAGGTCCAACACAACGGTGGACTCTTCGCCTGCGCCCGTCCGCGCAGGCATCGCACAGCAAATCAGTGCATGACCCGGTTCGATCTCGGCGTCGGTCGGCTCGGGATAACTCACCTCGCCTGAAAGCACGCGCGTCGAACAGGTTCCGCAGAAACCGGATCTGCACATGGACGGTGGCGTCAGGCCATTCGCTTCGGCGAAGTCGAGAAGACTTCCATCCTCCTTCGACCACATCGCGTCACGCCCGGTCTTCATAAACACGACTTTCGATAACTGCGCAATGTCTCGCGGCACCGCAGGCGTCTGCGTGAACGCGACGACCGGAGCAACAACTTCGATCGGGGCGACAGCTGCAACGGGAGCGACAACGTCCACCACGGCGTCCGCAGCAACTGCAGCGCTTTCGCCACGCTTGACGCTCGCCGGCCCGAACGCCTCGAAGCGAATCCGTTCGTCCGCGATATTCAGCGCACGCAATCCGTTGTAAAGATCCTGCATGAACGCGCCTGGGCCGCACAGGTAAAAGTCATAGTCGCCGAACGGCAGCACGCGTTTGAGAAACTCAACGTCGACTCTTCCCACGGACTGCGAAGCAATCGTACTGCCAGGCTCGGCGGCCTGACTGTCACGCAAATGAACGGACAGGTTTGGGTGCGCCTGCTCCGCCGCTCTTAATAGATCGGCGAACGGATGCTCGTTGGAGTGGCGCGCGCCGTGAATGAAATAGATGTGCTCGGGCTGCGGTTGTCCTTTGGTGTCGTCAGCAAGCAGGGTGTTCAACATAGCAATCATCGGCGTAATGCCAATACCCGCAGACAGCAGGACAACCGGGCGTCGATTACCCCGTTCCAGCTTGAACGCACCACCCGGTACCTTCACCTCGATTTCCATTCCCGCCTTGATCTGCTCATGCAGCCACGCGGATGCCGCGCCTTCGCGCTTGACGGTAATGCGATAGTGCCGGCCGTGATGCGCATCGGACAACGTGTAGGTTCGAATCAGCGGCGCGGCGAGCCCAGGCACGTGCAAGCGGATGGGCAGGAACTGGCCGGGCTCGAAGTGGGGCAGTGCGGCGCCGTCGACAGATTGCAGATAGAACGAGCGTGCCGACTGTGTTTCGTCGCGCACGTCGACCACCTTCAGCTTGCGCCAGCCGCCTGAAGCGGAAGGCGAGGCCGAAACTGGAGCCGAAGCCACCGCCGCCTGCATCTGCCAACTTCCCATCTTCGCAAGTTGTGGCGCGTATTGCACCGCAGACCAGCGAAACGGCAACGCGCGCGGGCTGCGTCGAACTTCGCGGACATGAAAGCGCATGAGCCGCTCGGCGCCCTCAAACGATGCAAGCTCCGCACCTTCCCAGATGATCTCGGCATCTACGGCGAGATACAGCAGATCGCCGCTTTCGAAGTCGATCACCAGCAGACCTGCACGTGGGTCCTGATTCAGGTTGCCAATTGTGTTGAAGAACAGATTGCCGCTGAAATCCGGCGTGGTCAGCGTGTTCGCGTCGTCAACGCGAATGAAACCGGGCTTGCCGCCCCGATGCGAGACATCCGCGCCGCGCGCGAGGCCGGCATCGCTGGATGCGTTGGCTGTCGCAATGAAGAATGTGTCGGCACGCGCAAGCAATGCGCGATCAGCGTCGCTGAGTGCGGACGAAGTTTCCTGCAGCGCGCTTTCTTCAGGCTCGGATGCCACGAAGGTAGGCGTGCGGCTCTGAATGTACTTCGCACAGTTGCCGAAGCTCTGACTGACGCTGATCGTCAGCACTCCGTCATCCATGGCGGTAATCACGCCGTTGACGCGGTTGCGCCGCCGCGTGGCCGGCTGGATGCCGAGCCCGCCGATCAGCGCGCCCACTTGCCACGTTTTGGCGAGTGGATCGCCTGGCAGACGTCGTCCGGCAATGCGCAGGGTCCGCTCATCCGGCGTCGACACGAATCCAGGCTCACCGACACGCAGCGTGGGCCACGGCCGTCCGCTCGCATCGAGTCCGCTCAGCACCATGAACGGCTGTTCCGCGAAAAACAGCCGATGCTGCGGCGGCATGTAGTCGCGAATTCCACGGCGAGCATCCACGTTCATCCGCTCCCGCACGCCCGCGCGCTCCTGTGCGGCGAGTTCGCCCGCATGAAAGGGTGATTCGGCGGCGCGCCAGCCAGGCGCAGGAGCAGGCGTTGACATGGTGGACTCCCGTGATTGGAGCGGTGGTGAGAGCAGGCAGCGGCTGGGCTATTCAGCCTCAGCGAGCAGCCCGGCTTTGCTGGACGGCATCGGCAGGAAGCGCGGCAGCGCTTCGATTCGCTTGAGCCACGCGCGAATATGCGGATACGGTTCCAGCGAGATGCCGCCTTCGGGCGCATGGGCGATATACGAATGCGCGGCAATGTCGGCAATCGTCGGCGTTTGACCAATCGCGAGCGGCTTGTCGCGGAACTCGTCGTCGAGCACCTTAAAGAGGTTCACAGCAATTTCTTGAGCAGTTTCCAGGTGGCGCGGCGCCCCAAACAACGTGACCAGCCGTGCCGCGCACGGGCCGTAGGCGATCTTGCCGGCGGCAAGCGAGAGCCAACGCTGCACGGCGGCGGCGCCGAGCGGATCGTCGGGCAGCCAGGACGAATCGCCATATTTGCGTGCGAGGTACACGAGGATCGCATTCGAGTCGCTCAACACCACATCCCCGTCTTCGATCACCGGCACTTCGCCAAACGGATTGAGCGCAAGATGCGCAGGCTTGCGGTTGTCGCCGGCCGCCATGTTGAGCTCGATCGTGGTGAACGGCAGGTCGAGCAGCGTCAGGAACAGCTTGACGCGATGCCCGTGACCGGACAACAGGGTGGTATGCAGCCGGATGGGTTGGGCGGGCTTGGAAGAGGACATGGAATGCGCCTTTGAAGCGGAAAGGGATGGTTGGTAGGTTCAGGTAGCTTATGCCTCGCCGAATGAACTGAGAAGACGGATAATCGTGGTTACTCTATCCTCTTAAAGTGGACAATCGAATGGCTAGCGCGAGCGATGTGAACCTCAACCGGCTGGCGGTTTTTGTGGCGGTGATCGAGGCGGGTTCCCTGACGGCGGCGGCCGACCGGCTTGGAATCGCGAAGACCATGGTCAGCACGCACATGCAGCGGCTCGAGGCGGAAGTGGGGGCCAGCCTGCTGGTGCGCACTACACGGCGCGTCAGCGTGACGGAGGCGGGCAAGGCGTTCTACGAAGCGAGCCGGCTCATCCTGAGTATTGCCGACGCGGCGCTCCAGGCGGTCGAACAGGGCGGCACCGTGTTGCGCGGCACGCTACGCGTCGCCACGCCGGTCGATTACGGCACAATCGTGGTCGCACCCGTGCTGGTGGCACTGCGGCAGCAGCATCCGGAGCTCAACATCGAACTCGTGTCGAACGACCGTCTGGTGAATCTGCTTGCCGAGGGTATCGATGTTGCGATCCGAGTGGGACGGCTGGCCGATTCGAGCCATCGTGCGGTGAAAATCGCCAACTACTCGCGCTGGCTTGTCGCCAGTCCCGCGTTTGTGGAGGAGTGGGGCACACCGCCTACGCTTGGGGCGCTGGCTGCGTTGCCGTATGTCGGCATGGCGGTGTTGGCCAAGCCGCTGTCGGTTTCTCTGGAAAACGCCCGAGGCCGCAAGCAGACCGTGCGCTTCAAGACGGGATTTCTTGCGGACACGGCGCCGGCATGCCGGGCGGCGACCCTCGCGGGCGGCGGCGTCGCGGCGCTGACGGACTTTTCGATTGGCGAGGATGTCGCAGCGGGACGGCTGGTCCGCCTGCTGCCGGAGTGGTCCACCGCGCCAGCGGGCATTCATGCGCTGTTCCCGTCGGCGCGGTATCCGGCGCCCAAGGTGCGCGTGTTTATCGATGCGCTCAAGGCGCATCTCGGTACTGAAGCGGCTTGATCAGGAGGCGGCGCCGGGCAACGCGCGCAGCGCACTTTGCGGCGCTTGCGTGGCTCAGTAACTATCTCCCCACTTTGCTGTCAACGAGGCGCGCAGTACCTCTTCCACGGTCGCGACGACGTCATTGGCCTGCGTCTCGTGGTTAGCCTCCGGACGATAGTGTGCAAAGAAAACCTGCTGTCCGAGCACGCCGCCTAGCCACTCTAGCCCGGCCAGATCCTGGGCGCACAGCAAGAGGCGGCTGTCGCGCGGGAGCGGATCGATGGCCTGTTCCAGGGCGTTTTCCGATCCACGCGCATGGGCCTGACCATGCGCGTGTTCGCGTGACGCTAACCATTCGCCGTGTGTCGCGGCAGGATCGGTCAGGTGCAGCCACGCGACCTGGGGTGAATTTCCCAGACGCGTAGACAACGCCTGTTCGAAGGTGTCCTCCACCGTCGCGTCGGTGACGATGCAGACTTGCGTGAGGCGCGACGGCTCCCGATGCCAAAGCCAACGCGAGGGGTGTGCTTCAACACCGGGTTGCATAACGTTCTCCGTTGGCTCTCAAGCTCGTGCATTGCGTGGACTACCCCCAAGCGTTCCTGTCACCCGTTGCGGAACAGGAAACTATAGGCGCTCAACGCCGGCACACCGCCCAGGTGCGCATAGAGCACCTTCGAACCGGCAGGAAACTCGCCAAGCCGTACCTTGTCGATCATGCCTTGCATCGACTTGCCTTCGTAGACGGGATCGGTCAGCATGCCTTCGAGTTTTGCGCAGAGGCGGATGGCTTCCATCGTGCCTTCATTCGGCAGACCGTATTCCGGGCCACCGTACCGTTCATCAAGGACGATATCCTTCGCGACGATGTCGCGTCCCAGTTCGACCTGCTCGGCAGTTTGTTTCGCAATCCGGAATATCTGGTCGCGCGTTTGTGTGGGCCTGGCCGACGCATCGATGCCGATCACCCGCTCGGCGCGGCCATCTGCGGCAAAGCCCACCACCATCCCCGCTTGCGTGCTGCCGGTCACCGAGCACACAACGATGTAGTCGAACTTGAAGCCGAGTTCCGCTTCCTGCTGCCGCACTTCTTCCGCGAAGCCCACAAAGCCGAGGCCTCCTAACGGGTGATCCGAGCATCCGGCCGGAATCGCGTAAGGCTTGCCGCCTGCCGCACGCACGCTTTCTAGCGCGTCTTCCCAGCTTTTGCGAAAGCCGATATCGAAACCGTCGGGCACGAGCCGCACATCCGCGCCCATGATGCGCGACATCTGGATGTTGCCCACGCGGTCATACACGGCGTCCGAGTAGTTCACCCAGTTTTCCTGCACGAGCACGCACTTCATGCCGAGATGCGCAGCAACGGCTGCCACCTGGCGCGTTTGATTCGACTGGATCCCACCGATCGACACCAGCGTATCGCAGCCCTGCGCCAACGCTTCGGGAATCAGGTATTCGAGCTTGCGCGTCTTGTTGCCACCGAACGCCAGTCCGCTGTTGCAGTCTTCGCGTTTGGCATACAGCTCGACTTTGCCGCCCAGGTGCTGGCTCAGGCGCCGCAGGGGCTGGATGGGCGTGGGACCGAAAGTGAGCGAATGGCGCGGGAATTTCTTGAGGTTCATGTGAGGCTCCGGTGATAAAGAGAGTCCCAGCACCCCGTTACCCTGAGCGGACGACTCGCTTTGGGCTCGTGGCCGATGCTGCGATGAAGAGTATGGTAAGAAACTATCGAGGAAATGAGGTTGCGAAAATAGCGGCGAATTTTGGCTTTAAGTAGGTCGGTGGTATTTTTGACCTTTATTTACTTCGTGATGAGCGCCATGCCCGCAAGAAAATTTCGTACGTCTGCGCCGGAGGGCCGCCAGTCAAGCCCGGAGATCGATCGCGTCGACCGGGCCATCCTGCGCCAGTTGCAGCGCGATGCATCGATCTCGAACGTGGCGCTCGCGGCCAAGGTGAATCTCAGCGCGCCGGCTTGCCTGCGGCGGGTTGAACGTCTCAAGGAAATGGGTCTGATACGCGGCGTAGTGGCGCTGCTCAACGCAAAGGCGCTGGAAGCCGGCATGCTGGTGATGATCGGCGTGGTGCTCGACCGTTCGACGCCGGATTCCTTTGCCGACTTCGAAAAGGCCGCGCAGAAGGTGTCCGGATGCATGGAATGTCACGTCGTGACGGGCGAGTTCGATTACTTCATGCTGGTGCGCACAAGAGACAGCGACAGCTTTAACCGCTTGCATGCCGAGCAGTTGCTTTATCTGCCGGGGGTGCGGCAGATCCGCAGCTTTGTGGTGCTCAAGGAGATTCTTTCGACCACGAGCATTCCTGTTTAGCACTGGCCGCTTCGGTTATGAATCGCCGCGCATTCACTGCCAGTCCGTCGCGACGTCATCCGGATCGACCAGCGTCAGCCCTGACGCCGGCAGCGGCAGCGCCGTCTTGTAGCGCACCTGTTTGAGCGCAAAGCTGGAGCGGATGTTGGAGACGCCCGGTATTTTCGTCAGATGTTCGAGGATGAAGCGCTCAAGCGTCGGCATGTCCGGCATTACCACGCGCAACAGATAGTCGGCATCGCCCGTCATCAGATAACACTCCATCACCTCGGGCCGCTCCGAGATGGCCTGCTCGAAGCGCTGCAGCGCGTCCTCCACCTGTTTTTCCAGGCTCACCTGAATAAACACGTTGATCCGCAGCCCTAACGGCTCGGGATTGAGCAACGTCACCTGCTGCTTGAACAGGCCGAGCTTCTCGAGGGCGCGCACCCGGTTAAAGCAAGGCGTAGGCGACAGGTTGACCGCGCGCGCCAGCTCGGAATTGGTGATGCGGGCGTTTTGCTGCAACTGGCTGAGGATCCCGATATCGATGCGGTCGAGCCGTTTCGGCGGCGTTGTCATAGATGAAAGATTCCGGAAATGGAGGTGTATGCAGAATAAATACACTATCCGGAGCGGGAGTGACAAGCAAATGAGAGGCATATTTTGCAGGTTGATGGTTACCATGGAGTCAATCGTTTTTGAACCGGATGCCTCCTTGCGGGAGTGGTGCCATGACGGATTTGTCGAGCGGTGCAGTGCAGTTGGGCGCTCTTGAGCGCGGTCGGGACGACAGCGATCCCGAGGAAACAGCCGAGTGGCTGGAGGCGTTAGATGCGGTCGTGGCGCACGTTGGCCGTGAGCGCGCGCAGTTCCTGTTCGACCGGCTTTCGGCACATGCGCAGTCGCTGGGCGTCGAGTCGCCCGGTGCGCGTGTCACGCCGTACGTCAATACGATCAGCTTCGACCAGCAACCCCGCTATCCGGGCAATCTCGAACTCGAGGAGCGGCTCGCCGCCGCACTGCGCTGGAACGCTTTGGCCATGGTGGTGCGCGCCAACAAAGCATACGGCGAACTCGGTGGACACATTGCGAGCTATGCGTCGGCGGCGGATCTGTTCGAGGTGGGCTTCAATCACTTCTTCCAGGCGGCTGCGCCGGAGGAAGGCGAGGGCAGCGGCGGCGACCTCGTCTACTTTCAGCCGCACTCGTCGCCGGGCGTGTATGCGCGGGCGTATCTCGAAGGATTCCTGAACGAAGAAAACCTGCAGCACTACCGGCGAGAAATCGCGGGACCGGGTTTGTGTTCCTATCCGCATCCGTGGCTGATGCCAGACTTCTGGCAGTTTCCGACTGGCTCGATGGGCATCGGGCCGATCAACTCGATTTATCAGGCGCGTTTCATGCGCTATCTGCAGAACCGCGGCCTGGCTCAAACGGAAGGCCGCAAGGTGTGGGGCTTTTTCGGCGATGGCGAAATGGACGAGCCGGAATCGATGGGCGCGTTGTCACTCGCCGCGCGCGAAGGGCTAGACAATCTCGTGTTCGTGATCAACTGCAATCTGCAGCGCCTTGACGGCCCGGTGCGCAGTAACGGCCGCATCATCGACGAACTGGAGGCGCACTTCAGCGGTGCCGGCTGGAACGTGATCAAGGTGGTGTGGGGCTCGGACTGGGATGCGCTGTTTGCGCGGGATAGTACAGGTGCGTTGGCGCGGGCCTTCGCGCACACGGTGGACGGTCAGTTCCAGACTTTTTCGGCGAATGACGGCGCGTACAACCGCGAGCGCTTCTTCGGCCAGAACGCCGAACTCGCGGCGCTTGCCGCGCAACTGAGCGACGAGGAGATCGACCGCCTGCGCCGCGGCGGCCACGACGTGCGCAAGCTGCATGCGGCGTACGCCAAAGCGCTGGCGCATCGCGGCCAGCCCACGGTGATCCTTGCGAAGACCATGAAAGGCTTTGGCATGGGCACCTCGGGGCAGGGCAGGATGACGACCCATCAGCAAAAGAAGCTCGATTTCGACGACTTGAAGGCATTCCGCGATCGCTTCCGCTTGCCGCTCTCGGACGAAGACGTCGAGCAGGTCAAGTTTTACAAGCCAGCAGAAAACAGCCCGGAAATGCAGTATCTGCATGCACGCCGGGCTGCCTTGGGAGGCTATCTGCCCAGAAGGCGGAGAGTCGCAGCGAAGGGGCTGACCGTTCCTTCGCTGCACACCTGGGGGCAATTCGCGCTGGAGGCGAACGGACGGGAGATGTCCACGACGATGGCGCTGGTGCGCATGCTCACTGCGTTATTGAAGGATGCGGAAATTGGCCAGCGCGTGGTACCGATCGTCGCCGATGAGGCGCGGACCTTCGGCATGGCGAACATGTTTCGTCAGGTTGGCATCTATTCGCCGCTGGGGCAGCTGTATGAGCCCGAAGATCTTGGGTCGATGCTGTATTACCGTGAGGATACCAAAGGACAGATTCTCGAAGAGGGAATTTCGGAGGCAGGCGCGGTGTCGTCGTGGATCGCGGCGGCAACCTCCTATAGCGTTCACAACCTGCCGATGCTGCCGTTCTACATCTATTACTCGATGTTCGGCTTTCAGCGGATCGGCGACATTATCTGGGCCGCTGCCGATCAACGCGCTCGTGGCTTCCTGATTGGCGCCACCGCAGGCAAGACCACGCTCGGCGGGGAGGGGCTGCAACATCAGGACGGCACCAGCCATCTCGCGGCATCGACGATTCCGAATTGCCGTGCCTACGATCCGGCGTTCGCGTATGAAGTGGCGGTGATTGTCGATGAGGGCATGCGGGAGATGGTGGAGCAGCAGCGCGACGTGTTCTATTGCGTCACGGTGATGAACGAGAACTATGCACAGCCCTCGGTGCCTGAGGGTGATTTGCAAGGCGTGCGCGAGGGGATTCTGAAGGGGATTTATCCGCTGCCGTCTGACTCGGGCGAAGCGGCGCGCGTGCAACTGCTCGGCGCGGGCGCGATTCTCGGCGAGGTGATCGCCGCGCAGAAGATGCTGAAGGACGATTGGGGTGTCGACGCAGCGGTCTGGAGCGTGACGAGTTTTACCGAGTTGCAGCGTGACGGTATGGCGGCTGAGCGGATTTCCAGGCTTGGTGGGGCCGGTGCTGCGCCGTATGTCACGTCGGCGCTTGGGGCGTCGAAGGGCCCTGTGATTGCCGCGACCGATTATGTGCGCGCGGTGCCGGAGCTGATTCGGGCTTATGTGCCGCGACGGTATGTAACGCTTGGCACGGACGGCTTCGGACGCAGCGATACGCGGGCCGCATTGCGAGAGTTCTTTGAAGTGGATCGGGCGTCGATTGTGATTGCGGCGTTGAAGGCACTGGTCGATGAGGGAGACCTTGAAGCGAAGGTGCTTGCAGAGGCACTGGCGCGATATGGAAAAGGTAACAGTGATGGCGGAGCGTCCTGGGAGCGGTAATCGCGCGAGGCCATCCATCATCCGAGGCCGGCCGCTTGTGCGATCAGCAGCAGCCCTGACCCGACGACGACCGCGCCGATCGCTCGCGCCACGCGTTCGCCGGCGGGTGCGAGACGTTCGACGGTGACGGCTGCGGTGACGGCTGCCATCGCGCGAAGGTCCATGACTCCGATGACGAGCAGGATTGCCGTCAGACCGGCGCAGCAACAGCCACAACTCAGGCCGAGGCGCAGGCCGTGTTGCCAGGCCGCAGCGGCGCGCGCCAGCAAAGTAAGTCCGCACCCTGAAGCATTGCGGCAGCAGGCAAGATGACGGGCCTTCCAGGGCGTGAGCTGTAGCGCGCCGGCGGCGAGGACGACCACGGCGGTCGTGGCAGGAGCGGCGCGTGCGAGCGCCGGCCATTGCATTTCTAGCGCCGTGAGCAGCAAGCCGAGCGCAAAGGCGGCCACGCCGAACACAGTCCACACCAGGAAATACGCGAGACCCACTGCTATGGTCAACCGGGTGAGACGCGTCGTACCAGCCCTGCCTAAGGCCTCACGATAGCGCCACAACATGGGTGTGAGGGATGGCAGCATCATGGCCACCATCATCACGACCCACATGCCGAGGAACGACGCCGCGAGGTCCAGCCACGTCTGTCCGCACATACGCGTCCACGCCAGCGACATCGTCCAGCCGCCGGGCATCGGCATGCGGCCCATTGACGACATGGACGCGCTCCAGACGATCGTCGCCGCTGCGCTGGCGGTGAAGAGCAGCGCAGCGATGCCGAAAAAGACGCACTGCGAAGCACGTCTGGAAAGCCTGCGTCGTGACATCACGTTTCTCCTTGCGCGGCAGCGATACCCACGACCTGGCTCAGCGCTGGTCGTACTCGTCATGAAGGCGCCACCAGATGCGCGTCTCGTTGCGCCCTTTGGGGGCGTTCCTTAGGTATCCTGCGTCGTTCTCACAGTTCCTGATACGACGGGTGGGTGGTTGGTCGTGATAGATTAGGTCCGGGGCCTCGAACGATGGGAGTGACAAGTGTGGCGGGATTCAAATAGGTCATGGACTCGCTAATCACGGCCGCGGCCCGTGCGCTTGCCGCAGGGGACCCACTCGGCGCACTGAAGCGCGTCGCCTTGCGCGACGACCCGCCTGCGCTCGCGCTGCGCGGCATCGCGATGGCGCAACTCGGCGATCTGGTGCGGGCGAAGGCGCTGTTACGAAGTGCGGCGCGCGCCTTCGGTTCGAAGGAGGCTATGGCCCGCGCGCGATGTGTCGTTGCGGAGGCCGAGATCGCGCTTGCCTCGCGGGATCTGAGCTGGTCTGCGAAGGCACTCGAGGCGGCGCAAGCGACGCTCGAAGCCCATGGCGATCACGTCAACGCCGCACATGCGCGGTATCTCGAGGTCCGGCGCCAGCTTCTTATTGGGCGGCTCGAAGAAACTGAGCGCACGCTCGCCGGGCTCGACCCCGCGCCCTTGCCGCCCGCGTTGAGAGCGGCCCACGAGTTGGCCGTGGCGGGCGTCGCGCTGCGCCGCCTGCAGACGAAGCCCGCGCGCGCTGCGCTCGTGCGGGCCGAACATGCCGCGCGCCAAGCCGGCATTCCCGCGCTGACGGCCGAGGTCGAAAGCGCAGCTCTCACGCTGAACACGCCCGCGGCGCGCCTGATTGCGCGCGGCGAGGCACGGCTGCTGCTGCTTGAGGAGGTTGAGGCTTTATTCGCGTCGAAGGTGCTCGTCGTCGACGCTTGCCGTCAGGTCGTGCGTGATGCACACACCGTGGTTTCGCTCGCAAGGCGGCCTGTCCTGTTCGTGATCGCACGCGCGCTAGCCGAAGCGTGGCCGGCTGACGTGCCGAGGGATGCGCTCGTCGCGCGGGCATTTCGGGCGAAGCGCGCCGACGAATCGCATCGCGCGCGGCTGCGGGTCGAAGTCGGGCGGCTTCGTACCGTGCTTGCGCCGCTGGCCGGCGTGGAGGCGACGCAGCGCGGATTTGTGCTGGTGCCGCGTGGCACTGACGAGGCTGTCGCGCTGGAGCGGCCCGTCGAAGGGGAACATGCGGGGGTGGTGGCCTTGCTCGCCGACGGCGAGTCGTGGTCGAGCTCGGCGCTCGCGCTTGCGCTGGGCGCCAGCCAGCGCACCGTGCAGCGGGCGCTCGACTCGCTTGCGGAGGCCGGCAAGGTGCAGCCGTTTGGTCACGGGCGGGCACGTCGCTGGATGGCATCGCCCGTGCCCGGATTCGCGACGACCTTGTTACTCCCTGTTCCACTGCCGGGTGAGTAGGATAGAGGCATGAATCGTTGACTGCTGAGGCCCCCAGCCCGGCACTTTCCTTAACCTGGTCCCCAAGGTGGAAACATGAATCGATCAGCGGCCGAAATCGTCGGTGAATACGGACCCTTTCCGGGTGTCGACAAGGTGGCTGGCGTCACCTATGACGGTCAGCAAGTCTGGATCGCTGCCGGAGACAAGCTAAATGCCTTCGATCCGGCGAGCGGGGAGACGCTGCGCACGATTGATGTGGCCGCCGATGCGGGCACGGCCTTCGACGGCCAGCATCTGTTCCAGATCGCCGAGGAGCGTATCCAGAAGATCGATCCGAAGACCGGCCGTGTGCTCGCTACGATCCCGGCGCCTGGTGGTGGCGGCGATTCGGGGCTGACGTGGGCCGAAGGTTCGCTATGGGTAGGGCAGTATCGGGACCGCAAGATCCACCAGATCGATCCCGCTACAGGGGCGATTCTTCGCACCATTGAGTCCAACCGGTTTGTCACTGGGGTGACGTGGGTCGACGGGGAACTCTGGCATGGCACCTGGGAAGGTGAGCAGAGCGAACTGCGGCGAATCGATCCGCAAAGCGGCAAGGTCCTGGAGAGGCTTGAGATGCCGCCTGGCATAATCGTGTCAGGACTCGAGTCCGATGGCGCCGAGCAATTCTTCTGCGGTGGTGGGACAAGCGGGAAGGTGAGGGCCGTGCGCCGGCCCAGACGAGGCGCTGCAACGCGTGGAGGTTCCGTGAGTTCCGAGGACTCCACCAGCGAGTAAGCGAAGCGGGCGTGTCCGGGTTTGGGGATCGTGTAACGGTCCTACCCGTTTCGCTCGCGCCGCCACCCATCCGTCCCGCGCCTCCCGATCAGGTGAGTTCATTCCCGTCCGCTGCATGGATTCGAGTAACATATGCGCCATGCACATTGTCAGACGGGAATACAATCATGGCGGCAGAAATGGAGTTGGTGCGGCCTGAGACACTGCGTCATCAGGTCGAGCACGTACTGCGTCAGGCGATCATGTCCGGGCGCTTTGCGCCTGGAGCGCGCCTGATCGAGCGTGAACTGTGCGAGTCGTTGAGTGTCAGCCGGACCTCGGTCCGCGAAGCGCTGCGGCGGCTCGAAGCCGAAAAGCTGGTGCGCATCGTGCCGCACAAGGGGCCGACCGTCGCGGTGATTTCAAAGCAGGAAGCGGCCGAATTGTACGCGATCCGCGGCTTGCTCGAGGGATACGCCGCGGCTGAATTCACCCGCCACGCCGACGATGCGTCCATCGTACGATTCGGCGAAGGTGCAGAGGCGCTGAAGGTCGCGGCACTGTCCGGCAGTCAGGAGGCGGTGCTTAAAGCGAAGACCGATCTCTATGACGTTCTGCTGGACAACTGTGGCAATGGGCTGATCAAGGAGATGCTGACCAGCCTCTATTCGCGCGTCAATCTGCTGCGTGCGACCTCGCTCATGCACCCCGACCGCTTGCCAGCCAGCCTGAAGGAGATCGACAAGCTCTATAAGGCGCTGAAGGCGCGCAATGCCGAGGCGGCGGAAGCTGCGGCGCGCTTGCACGTCGCCAATGCGGAAAAGGCCGCGATGCGGATGCTGGAGGCGGAGTAGAGGCAGGGGAAGCGGATGCTACGGATTCGCATACGCCGCACTCCGGCGCGCTTGGCTGCCTCGCATTCGGCGCGGGCGCAACGGAAATCGCCAATAGCTGGGTGACGGGTTACGTGCGCTGCAAGGTGCCGCAGACGCTGCGCATCCAGATTGACGGCGCGTTGCGAACAATTGAAGGGCGCTCGCGGCTAGAATGCTGGCCAGGCCTTTTGCCTGGCATTCCATCGGACCGACGCCCTGGCCGTCCAGCGTACCTGCGCCACGGCGGCCTTAACGCTCGGGTACGTCCGGCGGTGGGGCTTCGGTGCCTTGGTACACGCTCGCTACGGAGAGCCGGCTCAAGACCGGCCTCACACAGAAAGGAGACTTCATGGCAAACCCCGAACAAACCGGGTCCGTCACGCCCGCGGCTGGCGCTAGCGCTCACGCCGGCGCAGGCCACGCGAGCGATCCTCGCGCCGCAGCGCCGCTCGATGCCGGCACGATTTCCGCGCGCCTCGACCGGTTGCCGGCGACGCGTTCCATCTGGAAGCTCGTCGTTCTGCTGAGCCTCGGGTTCTTCTTCGAACTCTACGATCTGCTCTACACGGGCTACGTCGCGCCGGGCCTCGTCAAAAGCGGCTTGCTGACGGCGACCACGCACGGCCTGTTCGGCAGCACCGGCGTCGCGAGCTTTATTGCTGCGCTGTTCTCGGGGCTGTTTATCGGCACGATCGCCTGCGGTTTCCTCGCCGACCGCTTCGGGCGCCGCGCGGTCTTCACGTATTCGCTGCTGTGGTACACCGCGGCTAACGTGATAATGGCTTTTCAGGAGACCGCAACCGGACTCAATTTCTGGCGCTTCCTGGCGGGCGTGGGAATCGGCGTCGAACTGGTGACGATTGGGACGTACATCTCGGAGCTGGTACCCAAGCAGATTCGCGGCCGGGCGTTCGCCTGCGAGCAGGCGGTTGGCTTTGCGGCGGTACCGGTAGTGGCGTTTCTCTCATACCTGCTGGTGCCGCACGCGCCGTTTGGTCTCGACGGCTGGCGCTGGGTGGTGCTGATCGGCGCACATGGTGCACTGTTCGTCTGGTGGATCCGCCGGGCGCTGCCCGAAAGTCCGCGCTGGCTCGCGCAACAAGGACGCCTCGAAGAAGCCGACCGCGTGATGACCGACCTCGAAGCAAAGGTGCGCAGTGAATACGGCCGCGAATTGCCGCCGCCCGCGCCGCCGATGCCGGTCGCGCCGCGCGGCAGCTTCCGCGACATGTGGGTGCCGCCGTACCGCAGCCGCACGCTGATGATGACGATCTTCAACGTATTCCAGACGGTGGGCTTCTACGGCTTCGCGAACTGGGTACCCACGTTGCTGATCAAGCAGGGCATTACCGTAACGACCAGCCTTGCCTATTCGAGCATCATCGCGCTCGCTGCGCCGATCGGCCCTATCATTGGCCTGTTCATCGCGGACAAGTTCGAGCGCAAGAGCGTGATCGTCGCAATGGCGGGACTTATCATCGCGTGCGGGCTGTGGTTCAGTCAGACGACTGCGGCCATCCTGCTAGTGTGTCTTGGCGTTGGATTGACGTTGGGCAGCAATATCATGTCCTACAGTTTCCACGCGTATCAGGCCGAACTGTTTCCGACCAGCATCCGGGCGCGCGCAGTCGGCTTCGTCTATTCGTGGAGCCGTTTTTCAGCGATCTTCACAGCATTTCTGATTGCGGCGACGTTAAAGGAGTTTGGCACGACCGGGGTGTTCGTGTTTATCGCCGGGGCGATGCTGATCGTGATGCTGGTAATCGGTGTGATGGGGCCGCGCACGAAGGGCATTGAACTGGAGAAGATTTCTCACTAGCGCCGGTAACCCGCAAGCCATCCTAGAACGCCGTCCCGATCTGGAACTGGAATTTCTGGTACTGGTCGCCGGCGTGCTTCACAAGCGGGAAACCCAAGCTGAGTTTGAGCGGCCCGATTGGCGAGATCCACGCGAGACCCGCACCGTACGCGTACCGCAAGCCGTTGGCGCCCACGCTGTTGCCTTCCGTGCCCCAGACGTTACCGCCGTCGAAGAACGTGAAGACGCGCAGCGTGCGGTCGTAGCCGGTACCCGGCAGCGGGAACGTCAATTCGATGTTGCCGACCAGCATCTTCGAACCGCCGATCGGATCGCCTGTCGTCACATCGCGCGGACCTAGCGAACTCGGCTCGTAGCCGCGCACCGAACCGATACCGCCAGCGTAATAGTTCTTGAAAATCGGATACGGCTTGCCGTCGAGGCCGTTGCCGTAACCACCCTGGAAGTTCAGGCCCAGCACGAAGCCGCGCGCAAATGAGTAGTAGTACTGTGCCTGAATATCCGTCTTATAGTACGGCGTACTGCCCAGCGGCGAACCCCATTCGGCGTTGAACTGCGTGAAGTAACCGCGGCTCGGTACCAGTGCGCTGTCCCGGCTATCGCGCGACCAGCCTACCGTCAGCGGAATGTTGTTCGACACGCGCCCGAAGGAGTTGACGTAGTCGATATAACTTTGCGGCGTGGTCGAGTCGACGTCCAGACGATTCTGTTCGATGCCGAGACCGAAGTACACCATGTCGGCTTCGGAGAACGGGATGCCGAATTTGAGGTCCGCGCCGAGCGTAATGATGCGGAAGCTTGTGTCGTTCACGCTGGAGAAATCGAGCGGTTCACTGGTGCGGTAGTAAACGTCGGTAATACGCTTGATGCCGTCCACCGTGAAGTACGGGTCCACCTGGGTGACGGTCAGCGTGCGGAACGTCGTCGCCGTGTTCACGTTGACCGCGAGGCTCGTGCCCGAACCGAACACGTTGTCCTGCGACACGCCCGCCGAAATGATCGGGCCTTCGCCGGAACCGTAGCCGAGACCCAGCGTCACTGAACCGGTCGGCTTTTCTGTCACCTTGACGTTGATGTCGACTTCGTCGGCGGTGCCTTCGACGGGCACGGTGGTGACATCGACGTCGGTGAAATAGCCGAGACGGTTGATGCGGTCTTTCGACAACGCAAGGCGGCTGGAGTCAAACCACGAGCTTTCGAGTTGGCGCATTTCGCGGCGGATCACTTCGTCGCGCGTGCGGGTGTTACCGACGATGTTGATGGTTCGCACGTACACCCGGCGGCTCGGGTCGACCTGCAGTGTCAGGTCGGCCGTGTGGTTTTTCTGGTCGATCTGCGGCTGCGCGTTCACTGTGGCAAATGCGTAACCGTATTCGCCTAGCTTGTCGACCACCGCCTTGGTGGCGGCCTTCAGCTTGGCCGCCGAGAAGCGGTCGCCCGCCTTGATCTTCACCAGCTTCTGCAGTTCCGGACCGCGGTCCAGCAGGTTGCCCGCCAGATGGATGCCGGAAATCGTGTACGGCTCACCCTCGTGCAGCGTGAGCGTCAGGTACATATCTTTCTTGTCCGGCGACAGCGAGACCTGGGTCGAATCGATGTTGAACTCGAGGTAGCCGCGATCCAGATAGTACGCGCGGAGGTTCTCGAGGTCGGTGGTCAGCTTGTCTTTCGAGTACAGGTCGTTCTTCGTGTACCACGAGAACCAGTTCGGCGTGGACTGCTGCATTTCATCGCGCAGCGTGCCGTCGCTAAACACCTTGTTGCCGATGAAGTTGATCTGGCGGATCTTCGCGCTCGGACCTTCGATCACCGAGAACAGCAGGCCGACGCGGTCGCGGTCAATCGGCGTGACGGTGGTCGTGACTTCGGCGGCGTAGTAGCCGTGCGTCAGGTACTGGCGTTTCAGTTCCTGCTGGGCGCGGTCGACCAGCGACTTGTCGTAGTAACGGCCGAGCGACAGCCCGACCGAGTTCAGCGCCTTGGTCAGGTTGTCCTTGTCGAATTCGTGGAGACCCGAGAAGTCGATCGTGCCGATCGCGGGACGCTCCTGCACCTGCACGATGACGACATCGCCTTCGGTCGAGATCTTGACGTCATTGAAGAAGCCGGTCGCGTAAAGCGCACGGATTGCTTCAGAAGCCTTGTCGTCGGTGAAGGTGTCGCCCTGCTTGATGGGCAGATACGAGAAAACGGTGTTCGGTTCGACGCGTTGCAAGCCTTCGAGCCGGATGTCGCGAACCACAAATGAATCAGCTGCGCTCGCCGACACTGTCGACGCACTTAGGCTGACGAGGGTCAGTGCCCTCAAGCAGCGGGACAACAAGATTTTTGCTTTCATGCAGAGCGAGCGAAAAAAAATCCACGTAGACACGAAAACCGCTGCCACGTGTTGTCCAATGGACGACTCGCGAGGTGCGGATGGAGGAGCGACTCGTTGTTCTATTGCAACCTGAAGCCCGAGACGCCGCTGCCCTGGACGAGGCCTTTGATTAGCGCAGGCACCGCCGGTCCGTTCGCGAATGTCCATGTCTACCGTCCACGAATGTGAAGCACTCCGCTAGTCGAAGACACGGAGGCACGTCACCTGGCAAATCCGACTCTGGTAACCACCGACCGAGGCGGCGTCAAGGGTGGAAAACGTCACCGGGCTCGCGAATATTCCGGCGCGCGAAAAATAAAATAAGTGGAATAGTCGGGCGTCCTCGATCGTTGTACAGAGATCGTTGTGCCGATAAGCAAGGGGGACATGATGTCCAAATCACTCGTGATGTTGACGCTTTTGGCCGGTCTGGCTGCGCCTTTCGTTTCACCGGGTATCGCGTTTGCTCAGGTTTGCGATCCCAATCTCGCAGATGACTCTCTTAACCGATGCCCACCGAGCAACGGCGGCGGCGGTCACGTCGACCACCGGCCCGACCGGTTGCCTCACCCAGACAATGATTTACACGGGAACAACGGCATGCATGGCAGCCCCGGCACCCACAGCGCCGAAGGAAGCTCCACTTTTAACAGCGGCGCGGCTCACAGCGCAGGCATGGGGCACGGCGGCGGCGCCGCAGGTGGAGCGGGCGGGGGGCATGGAAAATAGAGGTCGGTGTGGCCCTGTAACGCAAGCTAGTCAGGTTTTCTGATAGAGGCAAAGCCGCACAACATTTGGACGATGTTGCAACCAGCGCCACGCCTCATGCGTGCTCGGTGAGGCCGTCTTCCCAGTACGGTGGCTCGCCGATCACCTCCGCAAAGAAGTCGACAAACGAGCGCACCTTTGAGGACACAATCTTTTTCGGTGGATAGACCGCCCAGATAGCCGGTTCGGCCTTGCCCGCCCGTGCTTCCCATTCTGGGAGTGCGCGGATCAGGCGTCCCTCGCGTAGCGCTGCGCCCACGAGCCAGGTCGGCAGGAGAGCGATGCCGCATCCCGCCTGCGCGAGGTCGAGCACAGCCTCGGAGTCGTTTCCACGCAACCGGCCCTTCAATTCAACGAGTGTCTGCTCCAACGCGGCTTTTGAATTTGCCGTGCGGGTGAGAAACCATTTGTCACCCGGCGGCAGCGCCACGCGCAGTGATTCATGACCCGCGAGGTCCGAAGGCACAGACGGCATCCCGTTTCGCTCGAAATATTCCGGACTGCCGCAGACGATGCGCCGATGTGGCGCGAGACGTCGGGCCATCAATGAAGAATCGGACAGGACCCCGGCGCGAATGGCCAGGTCAATCCCAGCATCGATCATGTTCAGGGTATCGCCCGTCAGCACGAGGTCGAGGTCAATGTCCGGGTAGCGGGTCATGAATGCTGGAAGGTGCGGCACGACGTGCCGGCGCCCGAATGCGGATGGCATCGTCACGCGCAGCAGACCCTGCGGCGTGCTATTCAGGGACGACGTGGCTTGCCGCGCGTCATCGAGCGCATCGAGTGCCAGGATCGCGCGCTCACGAAATACCCTGCCGCCCTCTGTCAGCACGAGACCCCGTGTCGAGCGATTGAAGAGCGCGATACCAAGATCTTTCTCGAGGTCGCTCACATATCGCGAGATGGTCGAGGTCTTTACAGCCATTTCGCGCGCAGCTTTGCTGAAGCTCTGCAGCTCCGCCGCACGTACGAAAGCGTGTACCGCTGAAAAATAGTCCATTGATCCTGGCGCAATTCTGACTTGCAGAAACGGGAATTCACGACTCGAAGGCAGAGATACACTAAAGCCTCCGACCGGAAGACAAAAGCGAAAAGGGCAGCATATCCCTGTTCGCTCCGGAACGGCAAGTGCGCGAGCTTACTGTGTCGCGCCCGCCTGGCGCAGTGCATCCGCTGCAGAGGTGTTACGTTGCGCGAGGGCCATTTGCAGCGCGGTACCTCCGCGTGCATCGACGTGGTTGATGTTCGCGCCGTGTGCCACGAGCACTGGAATCATATCGAGCCGGCCGAACAGCGCGGCAAACGAGAGCGCCGTTTCGCCTGCATTATTGGTTTGATCGATAGCGCAATGCGTGTCGAGCAGAGTGTTCGCAATGTTCGTCTCGCCTTTGAAAAGCGCGCCCATGAGAGCCGTATTGCCATTCCGATCCGCGGCGCATGCATTGGCACCCGCAGCGAGCAGCGCCTTCAGCGTGTCCGGATGATTGTCGTAGGCGCTGAGAATAAGCGCCGTATAGCCCTCGGATGTCTTCGTCTCGAGGGGGAAATGCGCGTCGATCAATGCCTGCACGATATCGGTACGCCCGGCACGCGCAGCGGCAAACCAGTCGTCTGTATACCGTGGCGCGTCAGCGGCGCCCGAGTACGTTCCCGATAGATACATGTGCTGCGCACAACTGGCTGTCAACAGCGCGGCTATGACAGCGACCGCCGCGGTGCGAACCAGCCGCTGCACGGTAGAAAATCCTCGCATTACATTCTCCGTCGGGAATCGTATTCAAGAAGTGGCAGGCCTGCTTGCGCAGGCCCATAACGCATCAGTTATCGCTCAGATGTGAAGCGAGATCCTTCACGCGGCTCACGTCTGCGTTCGTTGCGTGCGCAAGGCGGGTACCGTAGTCCGAATCGGCCTTATAGAAGTACGACAGCATCGTGTACTTGTTCGTGTCGTTCGTCACACGGCCCAGGTCGCCCGACAACGCCGTGATCAGATCAGCCTTGTCCATGTCGGACAAGCTCCGGTAGTACTCACCAGCCTGACGGAAGTCGAGCGTCTTGTGGATCGCCGTTTGCTGGGTCGTGCCACTGAGCGGCGTCTGTACATACTTGTACCTGGCGTTCTGGGCGATTTCGCCGACGGTGGAGGGCTCGTAGTTCACTTCGCCCTTGCGATCGTCGTAGTTCATCTTGCCGTCCTGGTTGTTGTTGTTCACCGGGACGATCGGACGGTTAATCGGCAGATCGTTGTAGTTCGCGCCGAGGCGATACATTTGCGTGTCGGCGTAGGCGAACAGGCGGCCCTGCAACATCTTGTCCTCGGAAGGCTCAATGCCCGGCACGAGGCGCGACGGCGCGAACGCCGACTCTTCCGTGGATTGGAAGTAGTTGTCCGGAATGCGGTTAAGCGTCATTGTGCCGACCTTTTCCTCCGGAATCGACGACGGCCATACCTTCGTGTCATCGAGCGGATCGAAATCGTACTTGGCCAGATCCTTCGGCGACATAACCTGAATATAGAGGTCCCACTGCGGATACGAATGTGCCTTCACTGAGTTGTACAGATCATCCGTCATCAGATTCCAGTCCGCGCCGATCGAATGCTGGATATCCTGGGGGCGAATTCCTTCGATGCCCTGACGGCTCTTCCAGTGGAACTTCACGTAGTGAACTTCCCCTTGGGCGTTGACGAACTTGAACGCATGCACGCCAAAACCGTCCATGTGACGGTATGAATCCGGCATCCCCTCATCGGTGTAGAGGTGCGTCAGCATGTTCGTTGCTTCCGGCGTGTGGGCGAAGAAGTCAAAAGCCAGGTTCGGATCCTGAACGCCCGTCACGGCTGAAGGCTTGTTCGCATGCACGAAGTCCGGGAACTTGATCGCATCGCGGATGAAGAAGATCGGCCAGTTGATGCCGACCATGTCCCAGTTGCCTTGTTGGGTGTAGAACTTGATGGCGAAGCCACGCGGGTCGCGCGCTTGCTCCGGAGATCCGCGATAGCCCATCACGGTCGAGAAGCGTACAAAGACCGGAGTCTTGGTGCCCGGCGTGAACACCTTCGCGCTGGTCAGCGAACTGATGTCGGCGGTGGGAACGAACTCACCGAAGAGGCCCGTGCCGCGCGCGTGGACGACGCGCTCCGGGATGCGCTCCCGATCGAAGCGCTGCAGTTTCTCGATGAGACTCGAGTCCTGCAGAAGAACGGGACCGTCAGGACCCGCGGTCTGGGAATTTTCGTTGTCGCCGACAGGCGCACCTGTGTCGCGCGTCATGTCTTCGGCATACCCAGGTTGGGCGATGACGACCGCCGAGGCGATGGTGAAAATGCTTGCTGCGATTTTTGTCTTAAGTAATTTCATGTCTTAACCCGGAGTCAGGAGGAAACCCGCTGCTATCCTAAGATTCAGGCGCTGAAATCACCAATCTCCATTTTCTATCATTTCAATAGGAATGGAATTTAATTGTGTAATCCTATTTAGTTAATAAAAGTGAAAGCAATGTGATGAGAGGAACGTGATATACGTCGCGCGTGGGGGGCGGAGATAGAGACGACGATGTACCGGGCCCGTGGGCCGGTACATCGTCGTCACATTGCTACGGAAAGATCCGGTACGACACTCAAACCAGTACGCCGCCGCCGTCGACGACGATGATCTGCCCCGTGCTGAATCGCTCTTGCATGAGGTACAGATAGGTCTCGGCGATGTCCTCAGCTTCGCCAATGTAGCCGGTCGGCAGTGCCGCGGCAAAGTGGCTGTACATCGCCTCGCGATCGGACTCGCTCATGTTGTCCCACAGGGGCGTGCGAACGATACCGGGCGACACCGTGTTGACACGCAGCGGCGCCAACTCGACAGCCAACGCGCGCGTCAGCGACTCCATTGCGCCAAGCGTGCTCGACGGTACGGTCCATCCCTTGTTAGGCCGCAAGCTGGCGATGCCGGTGGTCAGCACGATCGAACCACCCTTGCGGATCAAGGCATGACCGTGTTTTACGGTCTTGAACGCGCCCCAGTAGCGCACTTCGAACGCCTGACGTGCGGTTTCGACGTCGGTCTCGGCCAGCGCGCCCAGCTGCAGGGCTTCGCCTGCGGTGTACACAAGGTGGTCGAAGGGCCCGATCTTCTCGAACCAGCTTTTGATCTGGGCTTCATCGGTGAAATCGACCGCCTGTCCTTGAGCGCTCGATGGCAGCTTCGCAAGCGCTGCGGCCACGCGCTCGGCGTTGCGCGATGCGATGATGACCTCGGCGCCTTGGTTCGCTGCCGCCAGTGCGGTCGCGAAGCCGATACCGGACGATCCGCCGGCGACCACGACGCGTTTGTCTTTCAAGCTCATAGGGATGCTCTCTTTGGGGGGGGTTAAGCGGGTGGGCGATTGCCATCGGCTTGACGGCTAACCGCCCACTGTGCCGCGAACTTTCGATTGCTCAGCGGTTGACCAGCCGCTTAGGCAGCGTCAGCGCAAGCGCGCCCACTACCAGCATGCTGACCGCGAGTGCGACTACGGCCAGCAGGGTCGAATGGGTCGCATCGATGATCCCGCCAATCAGGTACGGACTGACAAACCCTGCGAGATTGCCCACCGAGTTGATCACAGCGATTCCTGAAGCGGCCGCGGCACCGGTCAGCATCGCGGTCGGCAGGACCCAGAACTGCGTCATGGTGACGAGCACGGCTGCCGTTGCTACCGTCAGCGCGATCGTGGCGAGCATGGCCTCGTGCATAAATGCGGCGCTTGCGATCCAGCCTAGCGTGCCTGCCAATGCCGGAATCGTGATATGCCAACGCCGTTCGCGGCGTGCATCGGAATGGCGGCTCACAAGCAGCATGGCAACCACCGCAACGGCATAGGGCAGGGCGGTAAGCAGGCCCACGCTAAGCGGATTGCTGACGCCGGTGTTCTTGATCAGCGTCGGCAAATAGAACCCCACGCCATACAAGCCCATCATGATGAAGAAATACAGCACGCACATCAGCCAGACGCGCGGGTTGGTGAAGCCGTCGCGCGTCCGGTGGGACTGGACACCTTCGCGGTCGTCTGCCAGGTTGCGTGCAAGCAGCGCCTTTTCATCGGCGCTAAGCCAGCGTGCCTTCTCGACGCTGTTATCCAGAAAGAGCAGTACGACAATCCCCATCACCAGCGACGGAATCGCTTCTATCAGGAATAGCCATTGCCAGCCGGCCAGGTTGTGCGCGCCGGAAGCTGAATTCATGATCCAGCCGGATAGGGGCGCGCCCACTAATCCAGCAACGGGAATGCCAGTGATGAATAGCGCGAGGATGTTGGCGCGCCTGCGTGCCGGGTACCAGTAAGTCAGATACAGGATCACGCCGGGGAACAGTCCGGCTTCAGCGAGACCCAGCACGAAGCGCAGCACGTAGAACATCGTCGGGGTTTTGACGAACAGGGTCGCGGCCGAGACGATGGACCAGGTGATCATCACGCGCGCAATCCAGAGTCGCGCGCCGACGCGATGCAGCAGTATGTTGCTCGGCACCTCGAACAGGAAGTACCCGAGAAAGAAAATGCCGGCGCCGAGCCCATAAACCGTTTCGCTGAACTTTAGATCCGCGAGCATCTGGATCTTTGCAAAGCCAACGTTGACGCGGTCGAGATAGGCAACCACATAGCACATGAACAGCAACGGTACGATACGCCGCGTCACCTTGTCATAGACCGAATCGTCAACCGCGGCCGACGATACTGCGCCCGACGCGAGTATCCCGTTAGCCTGTGCCATGCCATCTCCTTGAACCGCGTGTTGCCATTGATCGATATAGACGCGCTGCCCGGATCACCCAGCTTGCGGTGCCGGGCATGCAGCGCGCCGAAACGTGGCAGCGTAGCGGCTGACGCAGCATTGCGAAAGCTACTCGTTACGCAAAACAGTTGTGCGTAAAAGGGCTTACGGCATTTCGATCAATACTGATTTTCGTATTGACGTCGAATGCCCCTATTTTTAACGAATAAGATGCTTAGGTGAGCTTCGATAAATCATCGCAGGCGATTGACTTGCACACAATGTGCTGCCAATTCGAAGCTGGAATATATCTGGAGTCCTCTCATGAAAAGTAAGCTTCTAACCGTTCTGTTGGTCGCCGCTTCCACCTCACTTGCGGCTCCCGCTTTCGCTAGCGGCTACGGCCCAGCGCCGTTTTATCGGCCGGGTATCGGCGCACCGGCTTCGCAGCAAGGGCAAAGCGCACAAACGGTTGCCGCCGAGCGTGCTGAGGCAAATGCCAATGAGGCATATGGCGGGTCGAGTGATCCCGCATCGCAATCGGGTCAGCATATGAAGGCTTCCGATGCACGGTCCGGGTCTTCCAGCAACTGATCTTTGCTAAATTATTTAGTGCACCATAGTACGCGCGGCCGTCAGCGGCGGTTGATCGCTTGCGAGCGTGGCAACCGCCGGCTGACGCGCACCGGGTCGAAGAAAAATGGCCAGTCGTGACGCGGACGCGAGCTGCAGCGTTTAGACGGCGTGGAGCACGTTGATTGCGCGCTTCGCCAGCAGTGGGGCGGTATTACGGCCATATTCCGCCATATGCGCCGAGGCTGCATGCGCTTTCAACGCTTCAGTACTTTCCCAACGCTCGACGACGGCGAACGTATCGTTTCCAAGCGGCGTCTGAAATCCACCAAAGTCGGGTACGTCGACAACTGCTTCGTAGCTGATGCAGCCGGTCTCCGCCAGCACCGCTGGACGGTTCTTGTTAAAGAGCGCGAGCACGGCCTCCCGTTGACCGGGTTGAGTAGTGATGGTGGCAAAGACATGGATCATTCGAGCATTCTCCGGTGATGGTTCGACGGCAAATCGCCGCCAGACATCATAGCGGCGTTCGCTTATACATGCTGCCCGGCATGCTTGCGGGAAGTCCAGCGCAACGGCGTCGCAGACGAATTCCTTCAGACGCTGCCACGAAAAAGGCCCCACCCGGAGCGGGCGGGGCAAATCGCTTTTGGAGTGCGCCACCACACGGTAGGCGCATCAATACATTAACGGCTCGCGGCTAACACATGAATGCCCCGTTTGCGCAAAAGACAATTCCAATAAAAGGCATGGCGCGATTCAGGTCGGAATGACGAGGCGGCTCTGTCTGCTGGAGTCGTGGCTCGCGCTCAACGCGGAAGGGTCGAGAGGTATGCGGCGGCAGCTTCAATCTGTGCATCCGACATTTGCGCCGCGACCGCCGTCATCGTCCCGGGTTTCACAGCACCCTTTTTTGCGCGATCCTGAAACTCGTGCAAACGTTCCACCGTAAAACTGGCTGGCTGTCCTGCGATGCTCGGGAAGCGCGCGCCATTGCCTGTTCCGCCAGCTGCGTGGCAGGCGAAACACGCTGTCACATTCGCTCCGTCGCCAGCCTGGGCGAGTTGCCGTCCCGTTTCGATCTGGGCGGCCGTTGGCGCCGTGACCGCCTGCGCGAGTGGCGGGTGCTGTGCGGCAAAGTAGTCGGCGAGTTGGCGCATGTCGCTATCGGACAGGTTCTTCGCGATGGGCTGCATCACCGGGCTTGCGCGCGTGCCGTCCTTGAACATCGATAAGGCATGCGCCAGATAATCGGCGTTCTGCCCGGCGAGCCGAGGGATCGCGCCCGTTGACGAACCTTCTCCGGCGGCACCATGGCACGCGGCACAGGTGGCGACAAGATTGCCATGCAGATCGGTTGCAGGAGGAGGCGTCGCAAAGGCGGGTGACGTGCCGAGCAACCCGGCGCTCAATATCAGTGCGAGCGTAGCGAAGGTCTTACCGAACGCAATGCGGGCTACACTTGTTCGCTTCGTTTGTGACTGGATCGGGTTTGAAAGAATTACGGGCGTCGGATGAAATTCGCGGCTTTGTCCGTCGCACTGTCGTGCGGACGAAACCTCGGTTGAAGTGGATGCCATCGGATACGTTGCGCTGGAGGAGGGGCGGGGCACCCATTATTTGGGCGATCGCCAGCGTGCGCATAGTTGGATATTTCGATTGCGGCTATTGAACGTCGCTATAGCGGTCCGCATTGGGTTCGGGACCACCCTCCGTTACCCGCTGAAAGGTCCGGAAAGATTATGTAAGGACTTGTCGCCCCAGGGTGCTTATTCGTGGGTTCTAATATCGCCGGCGTGAGGGACTATCGGCGTTGGAGTTCGTCTTGTGGGTTCGGTTGCTCCCACCTCCGTCTCTCTTAAGGTTAACGGACGCAGTAAAGGATTCTTTACCCGTGTCGCCAAAAATTTGACGGGTGGAATGTCCGATGCGCGATCCGGACCGCGTAACTTCCGACTGACAACGAAGAGGAATCGTTGAATACCTTGTTTGTAAGAACCATTTTGCTGTCGATGGTCGTGCTGATCTCGGTACACGCCGGCGTCATGCTGCTGGTTTGCGGGTCGACGGCAGGCAGCGACGAAAGCGCGCTGCAGACTGCCGTCGTTACCGAGCGGTCATTCAGCGGCGATCCATTGGAGAGCGCCGCCGAATTGTCATTGACGGTGCCGATGGCGCCGGTCTCGCTGGCGCCCGTTGCGATGAAGCTCGACCTCGCCGCGCGGCCGAAAATTGTGGACCTTCACCCGGCCGTCTACGAAGTGCCAGCGGCGGGTGCCTCCTTGAGCGACGTGGCAGTCCCCTGGACGCCGCGCCCGCCGGATAGCCTGCGTGACGATTCGCCATGGTTCGACGAGGCTCAGACCTTGCCGTTGGATTCGCGCTTCGCTTTTGCGGAGTGGGCGCTGTCCGTGGTGATCCTCGCGCTCGCTTTTTTTAGCCTCTGGCGCCTGCCGCGTCCGCTGCGCAGTGTCACGCATGCGGCGCGCGAGGCAGCGTGTGGTCGCCGCGTTGCTGCGGCCGTTCGCGAAGAGGGCCCGAGCGAATTACGCCGGGTGGTGCGGGCTTTCAACGAGATGTCGCGGCGTCGCAATGAGGCGCTCGAGGCACAGGCCGCGGCCCTGGCCGGCCTCGCCCAACATATGGAATACCAGGCGGCACGTTTGCGCACCCGCGCGCTCGAGGTCAACGAGTGGCACAAGCGCGTGGCGTTTGTCGAAGACATCGATTCGTTTTCCGACATCGCGCAGCAACTGCTGGAAGTCGCGGGACGCGGCAACAGTGCCGAGCAGGTCGTCTCGGTGGATGGCTTCCTGCGCGACCGCTTCTCGATGATCGGCACGATGGATGGCGCCTTGTTCGCCTGCGATCTGAAGGCGGGGCCGCAGTTCGTGATGTCGCGCCCGTTGCTCGAACGCCTGATGTCGAATCTGGTGGACAACGCGCTCGAACACGGTGAGCCGCCAATCGAAATCAGGACCTCGCGCAATCATGACGGCTGGCTCCTCAGCGTGCGCGATCATGGGACGGGCATCAAGGCGAGCGAGATGGCCAGCGCGACCAAGCCGTTCGTGCGTCTGAGCGCCACGCAAAAAAGCACCCAGCACTGGGGGCTCGGCCTTTCAGTGGTCGCGAGGCTGGCGCGCAGCTGCGGCGCGAGCCTGAAGCTGGGTAATCATCCCGATGGCGGACTGTGGGTGCGCATAATTTTACCGACGCGCTGAAAACTTTTTGACCCCAGCCTGGATCAGGGATGTCGTTTTGCGCGGTTGTGATTCGTCGTAGGGTAAAGCAGACTTCCGGGCAAATGCTATTCGGCCCGTTTTCCTTCCTGACCCAAGGTGACCGCGATGACAGTAAAGCTGTATGCCCATCCCTTTTCCTCTTACTGCCAAAAGGTTCTGACGGCGCTGTACGAGAACCAGACGCCGTTCGAATACTGCGAGCTGTCCCACGACAAGCCGCAATTGTGGGCGGAGCTCTCCGCGCTGTGGCCGTTCAGGAAGTTTCCTGTCCTCGTCGACGCGGGCCGCACGGTGACCGAGGCGACCGTCATCATCGAGTATCTAGGTCTGTACCACCCGGGGCCGGTGTCATTGCTGCCGGCGGACCCGCGCGCCGCGCTCGAGGTGCGCAGCATGGACCGCTTTTTCGACAACTACATCTCGACGCCGCAGCAAAAGATCGTCGCCGATAGCTTGCGGGCGGAAGGTGAGCGCGACCCTCGTGGTGTCGCCGACGCCGCCGCGATGCTCGATACGGCGTACGCCTGGCTCGACAAGACGATGGCAGGCCGCGAGTGGGCTGCCGGCGATCGCTTCAGCCTCGCCGATTGCGCGGCCGCGCCGTTCCTTTTCTACGCGGACTGGACCCATCGCATCGACCCGTCGTTCGGACAGGTGCTGGCGTACCGGCAGCGGCTGCTGGCTCGGCCATCCTTTGCCCGTGCGGTCGAGGAGGCACGCCCCTTTCGTCCATTGTTCCCGCTCGGCGCACCGGATCGCGACTGATCTGACCGCCATTGAGGGGGCGGCGAGCGGCGGCTCATGGTGCGGCGCGGGCCCGCCCGGCCCGTCGCAGCAAGGCTCACGGGATTGTTAGCGATCTCATAACTATGATTTCATCCTATCGACATAGACTTTCAATAGGGCTCCCCTAGAATTGACTCCAACGAAGCGACGCAGCAAGCAACCAGCGGCGCACCCGGTAATACGAAATTTCATTGGAGTCTCATCATGAAGACCAAACTGATCGCAGCCTTGCTCGTCGCCGTTTCCGCAGCCGTTGCTGCTCCGGCTTTTGCCAGCGGCTACGGCCCGGCACCGTTCTATCGTCCGTCGGCTGGCGCACCGGTTTCGCAACGCGGCCAGAGCGCCGTAGCGATTGCCGCTGAGCGCAACAGCACGGACAACGCCGCGGTCGACACCTCTTACGGCGGCGTGGCTAGCTCCTCGTCGCAGTCGGGTAGCCGCGATACATTTGCCACCAACAGCAACCTCTTCAGAGGCCATTAATCGGTTTGCGCGGCGGGCGTCGAGCATGCTTTGAGGCTAAAGCACAGCGATTGGGCCCGTCGCGCCCGTTAACGGTTGAGAAAAGGTTAAGAAAAGCTGTCGAAAAATGAGGTGATGTCATGGTTCAGATACTTGAGGGCGTAGCCGTTCTCGGCGCCTTTACCCTCTACATGATTCCGTCTATTGAAGCGGATGCGCGCAATCGCGATGACGCGTTTGCCATCACGGTATTCAACGTCCTGCTCGGCTGGACGGTGATCGGGTGGATTGCAGCATTCGTGTGGGCGCGCCGTTCGGCGACCGAAAAACGGTTGACGCATCTGGTCAGAAGGACGAAGCGCACAGTGGCGCGCGTCACCATCGACAAGCTGGTTGCACACGCCGCGCAGCGCGGCGCATTGCAGCGCACGATGCCCATGGTCGGCAAGCTGCGCGTGCGTTCGCGTGCTGCTGTGGTGGTTCGTCAGTCTTAGTTTGCGCTGCGCGGGGCGTCGTCGGCGCTGGCGGGTTTAGCCGCGCCTTCGAGAAAGCGCCGCGTCGCTTCAAACGACTGCAGCATCTGGTCGGGCCACGGTGTTTGCAGCATGACCGCCTGATGGTTTTCGAACGCGGTCGACAGCAGCTTCGACAACTCGGGGGATTGCAGGTGTCGAAGCAGCACACTCACGGCAATCGCGGTGGCCTGGCTGGCGCCGGCCGTCTGCAGTTCGGACGTAGTGAGAGCGGCGAGTTGTTTGTTGATATCCATAGTTGCGAAGAGAAAGGTTAGTGCCTGCCGGTAACGGCAGTCAGGCAGGATACCGCGCGCATAGGGCCGGGACAACCGGAGCCACGGATTATTGGGTGGCAGCCTGCTTGGATTGGGCCGGCAACTAAAATCATGCGTTGCTAAACGATTTCAAGCGTATTTGAAAGCTGTTATTCATCTTTGGCCAGACGTCTAAAAGAACTTATACAGACACGATGGTTTGCGCCGCCCATATTCAGTAAATCCCCGCATTTCCCCCACAATAAAAGCCCCACGTTGCGCCAATAACACGCTCATTGTTAAAAACGCGCGGCGCGCACGATTCACTTGAGTTTCGAATCCCGACGCGTTAAATTCGCCTCGCACGCCGCCGGCGCTGCCAAACAAATCCTGACGAAATACATACAGTTGCATGCCGCAGACCGGGTTTAGAGACCCGGCGCAGGTCATTTAAGGATCGCGATGTTGCCTCGGATGCAAAGCGACGAAGAAGCAACGCACAGCTATCCGCTTTCTGCCACGCGGGTCGCCTCAGTCAGTCTGGTGCTGGCCCTGATACTCGGCGCACTGCCTGTGATCAAGGGCGGCTGGTTCGATATCCGTTGGTGTGCCGCCTTGTCGAGCGCATGGCTCAACGTGTTCACGGTCGCGCTCGCGGCTGGACTGGCCAATACCGGTGGCCGGCGCATTCATACAGAATCGTTTCAATCACGCCAACCATTGGGCCTGCGGGTCTGGCAAGCCGCGTGGTGGCGCGCAGCCGGCGCAGCGGCCTTCGCGGTGTTGCGCACCATTCGCTGGCAGCCTTGGGCCGTGCTGGTGTGTGCGGCGTTGTCCGTGGCGGTGGCATCGCTCGCGTGGCGGGCGCCAGTCCAGTTTGCACTTGCCGCGGTGATGCGGCCGCCCAGCGCCGCGCTGATCGCAGGCGTGGCCGCCTTTGCACTGGCATTCGGCACGCTCGTCGCCGAGTTGTTCTTTTCGATGCATGCAGCGCGCGGCCGCGCATGGGCGTCGCTCGCCAACCTGCTGCGCGCGGCGCTGCTGAGCGCTCTCGTCGCGGCGGTCTGCGCCGTGCTGCTCGCCTATGCCGGTGTGTCATCCGTTTGGCCGGTGCACGCACTGAGTGCCTTCAGCGCGGCGATCGCGCTCGAATTCGCGCTGCGCGCCGTGTTCTCATGGTTCGCGCCGCCGCATACTCGCAGTGGCGACGCCAGCGTGCCCGACAGCCTCGTCGCGAGCCTGCTGCGTTTGCGTCCCTCGCCGCTCGCCCGCTTTAGCGCGCAACTGCGCAATCGCTACGGTATCGACCTGCGCCAGAACTGGGTCCTGCAAAGCGTGGTGCGTCTGCTGCCGGCCGCGATCGGGACGATCGTCGTATGCGCCTGGCTGCTGACGGGCGTCGTGATCCTGGGACCGGAACAGCGCGCCGTGTACGAACGATTCGGTGCGCCGGTCGCGGTATGGCAACCGGGCCTGCATGTGGCGCTGCCCTGGCCGTTCGGCAAGGCGCGCGCGATCGACAATGGCGCGGTTCATCAACTGGTCGTCTCCGGCTCGCCTGAAGAGAGCGTCGCCGCGTCGCCGCTGGTGCCCGCCGACGCCCAGACGCCCGAGCAGTTGAACCGCCTGTGGGACGTCGTGCACCAGGGCGAGACAAGCCAGGTGATTGCCGGCGGCAGCGGCGACCGGCAGAACTTCCAGATTGTCAGCGCAGATGTGCGGCTCGATTACCGCATCGGACTCTCGGACGCTGCAGCGCGTGCCTCGCTGTATCGCACCGACGATGTGCCGCAAACCGTGCGGGCGATTGCCAATCGCGAAGTGGTGCGCTACCTCGCGTCGCACACGCTGGACTCGCTCCTCGAAACGCGCCAGACCGTGATGGCCAACACCATCAGGCGCGCTGTGCAGGCTCAGCTCGACCGGCTGTCGAGCGGTATCGACGTAGTGGCCGTGGTGATCGAAAGCGTGCATCCGCCGACGGGGGCATCAGCGGCGTGGCATAGCGTGCAGGCCGCGCAGATCCGTGCCGAGGCGAGCGTGGCAGAGGCGCGCGGACTTGCCGCGCAAGCGCTCGGCGACGCCCAGCAGCAGGCCGAGACCGCGGTCGCGCAAGCGGCTGCGCAAGCCGCCGATGTCACGTCGGCCGCCCAGGTCCAGCAAACCAGTTTCAGCGCCGACATGATCGCGGCTCAGGCGGGTGGCCCGGCGTTTGTACTCGAGTACTACTTGCACAACCTGCAAAACGGTTTGCAGAACGCTCACGTGACGGTGATCGACGACCGCCTCGTGGAAGGCAACCGCGCCACCATCGATCTGCGCTCGTACGGCGCGGGCGATGCTATGCGAGGGCGGCGCGTTTATTGACGCGCATTTATTGACGATTGAAGACACCACAACGGCACGGCATCACGCGCGCTTATAAAGCAAACGCGGCATGGCATCGAACAGACGGCTTCGGGGGATAGGGTGAATTTGAATCAATCGCACGCGCATGCTCATGGACACGGTCACGCGCATCACCACCATGGCGGCGGTGACGCGCACGGGCACGGTGGCACGTCAGCAGGCCCCGGTTTTTACTGGCGCGTGGCGCTGGCGGCGCTGTGTGTCGTGATTGCGTTCGCGGTGGCGAGCTTCATCCAGGTGCAGGCCGGCCAGGCGACGGTGGTGACGCGCTTCGGGGAGCCGGTGCGGGTGCTGCTCGACCCGGGCCTCGCATGGCGGCTGCCGGCGCCGATCGAAGCGGCGGTGCCGGTCGATCTGCGTCTGCATACGACCTCCAGCGGCCTGCAGGACGTCGGCACGCGCGACGGCCTGCGCATCATCGTGCAGGCCTATGTGGCGTGGCGCGTGCCGGCCAATGCCAACGACGTCGGACGTTTCGTGCGCGCGGTGCGCAACGAACCGGATGAAGCGGCGCGGCAGATTCGCTCGCTGCTCGGCTCGGCGCTGCAAACCACTTCAGCAGATTTCGATCTCGCCTCGCTGGTGAACACGAATCCGCGCCAGGTGCGCATCGGCGCGTTCGAGGACGAACTGCGCCGCCAGGTGGATTCGCAGCTCTATCAGGCCTATGGCGTGCATGTCGTGCAGGTGGGCATCGAACACCTGACGTTGCCAGCGGTGACGCTCTCGGCGACGGTTGAGCGTATGCGCGCCGAGCGCGAGACGGTGGCCGCGCTACGCACGGCGGACGGCAAACGGCAGGCCGCGCAGATCCGTTCGGACGCGGATCGCGACGCGCGCATCGCGGTTGCCGATGCCAACGTCAAGGCTGCGCAGATCGAAGCGCAGTCACGCCAGGATGCTGCGGCGATCTACGGCAAGAGCTACGCGGGCAATCCACATCTCTACACAATGCTGCGCTCGCTCGACACGCTGAGCACAGTGGTCAACACCAACACCAATCTGATCCTGCGCACCGACGCCGCGCCGTTCAACGTGCTGGTTCAAGGCCCCGCGGGGCTCGGCGTCACGCAGACCCAGGCGCAGGCCCCAGCGCCGGGAGCAGCCCAGCCCGCTGCCGGTAAGAAGGGCAAGCACACCCCATGAATACGGCCGTGGAAACGCCAACGCCCTCGCTCGGACCTGGCGCACAGGCGGTACGCCTCGCGTTCTGGTTCGTGGTGGTGATCGCGCTGCTGGCGGCCGGCGTGTGGGCCACGTCGAACATCCGTCGCATTCCGGCGGACAGCCAGGCTGTGGTGATGCGCTTCGGCGCGTTCGTGCGCACCCAGGACGCGGGCTTGCTCGTCGCGTGGCCGCAGCCGTTTGAAACGGTGCTGCTGATCCCCGGCAGCGCGCGCGTGCTCGAGCAGCGTATCAGCGCGCTCGACCGCGATTCGCGTGCGCGTGCTGCTGACCCGGCCGCCACCACCGATTCCAGCGAGCCGCAGCCCCAGCCCCAGCAGTTGCCGCTAGGCGACGCGAGTTCGTGGGGTTTCCAGCCTGACGGAGCTGGGCCCGACAATGCCGCCCCGGCGCTTTCCGACGCACTGGCCGGCTCCGGTTACGTGTTGACCGGCGACAACGGCGTCGTACAGTTGAGCGCGACGCTGTACTACCGCGTGGTCGACCCATACGCCTATGTGCTGCAGAAAGATCGTCTCGACTCGGCGCTACAGCGCGTGGTTGCAGCGGCGGTGGTCGAGGTGACCGCGTCGCGCGATCTCGATTCGATTCTGGTGGCGCGTCCCGAACTGCTGTCGACCGATCAGCAGATGGCCCTCAAGCGCGAGCAGTTGCGCGGCGACATGGCGCAGGCGGTGCAACGGCATCTGAACGCGCTGGCGGCGGTTCATGCGGGCCTCGGTATCGAAGTCGCGCGCATGGACGTGCAGGCCCAGTTTCCGGCGGCGGCCGTCGATGCGTTCAACTCGGTGCTCACGTCGCTGCAAACCGCCGACCGCAATATCGCCGACGCGCGGACCCAGGCCGAGAACATTCGCCAGGGCGCGCAGCAGTCCGCCGACCAGATCCTGCAGAGCGCGCAGGCGAGCGCCTCCGAGCGCGTGTCGACCGCGCAGGCCGAAACCACCACGATCCTGCAACTTGAAACACCGCTCGACGCCAATAGCGATCCGGGCCTGCTCGCGCGCGCCTATCGCGACCGGATCCAGCAGATCCTCTCGAAGGCGGGGCGCGTGACGACGATCGATCCACACGACGCATCGAGTCTGGTGCTGCCCGGGAAAATCCAATGAACGCGCACATCGAACCGGTCGAGCGTGCTAGGCCCGGTAGGGCCGCTGATTCAGGTCATGCGGATGATGGTGCGGGGCATGAGCATGAGCATGAGCATGAGCATGAGCATGAGCCTGGGCACCAGCATGACCACGGGTTCGGCCCGGACGGCGGCCATTCACACGATGACGACGTGCCGACGATCGCGCTTTCCGCCACGGAACGCCGCATCGTCACGCGGCAGATTGCGCTCGCCTTGCTGGCGGGCGGGCTGCTGGCGTTGTCGCTCGCGTGGCGCTATTTCGCGCCCGGCGGCGCGCAACTCGCCGAAGTGCTCGCAGGACTCGCGTCGCTGCTGGTAGCCGGGCCGGTGTTCGCCGGCGCGTGGCACAGTTTGAAGCACCCCAGCCTGCACGGCGTGACCGACCGGCTGATCGCGCTTGCGATGCTGGCGGCGTGGGCAATCGGCGACATGACAACAGCGGCCCTGCTGCCGATCGTCATGACCTTCGGACACGCGCTCGAAGAGCGCAGCGTGCTCGGCTCGCAAGAGGCGATCCGCGCGCTCGGCCGGCTGACGTCGGGCAACGTGCGGCGCGTGCGGGCTGACGGCACGATCGAGGACGTGCCATACGAGGCCATCCGCGCCGGCGACACGGTAGCAGTGGCAGCAGGATCGCGGATCCCCGCGGATGGCGTGGTGCGCCGCGGCCGCTCCAGTGTCGACAATGGACCGATCACGGGCGAATCGTTGCCGCTCGATGTCGACGAGGGTATTACCGTCTTCGGCGGCGCGATGAATCTCGACGGTCCGCTGCGCATCGAGGTCACGCATGCGGGCGAGCATTCGACGCTCGGCAAGATTATCGAACTGCTGCAGCGCGCGGAGCAGGTCAAGCCGCCGATCACCCAGGTGCTTGAGCGCTACATGGGTGGCTATCTGGCGCTGGTGCTGCTGATTGCTGCAATTGTATGGTTCGCCTCGGCCAACGCGTCGGCGATGCTGGCGGTGATCGTCGCCGCGTGTCCCTGCGCGCTGGTGCTCGCCGCGCCGTCGACGGCGATCGCCGGGATTGCGGTCGGCGCGCGGCACGGCGTGCTGTTCAGAAATGCGGCGTTCCTTGACCGGATTGCCGAGATCGACTCGCTCGTGATCGACAAGACCGGCACGCTCACGCATGGCGAACTGCGCGTCGCGGACGTGTTCGCGCAACCGGGCGTGGCGCGCGCCGAGGCCGTCGCGCTGGCGGCGCGGCTGGGGGCGGGCAGTGCGCATCCGGTGAGCCGGGCGCTGACGCGCTATGCCGCGTTGGCCACGTCAGCTGCTGGGCAAGAGGTTGCGCCGTTCGAACGCACTCGCGAATTGCGCGGCCTTGGGGTGATCGCAGAAACGCCTGAAGGCACCGCGGTACTCGGCCGCGCCGAGTTGCTGTGCGAGCATGTCGCCGCGCTGCAAGCCGCGCCCGCTTCGATTGATGGACCCTGCGTTGGTCTCGCGCTCGATGGCCAACTGCTGGCATGGTTTGGCTTCGCCGACGCGTTACGCACCGAAGCCGCCGACGCGCTCGCCGAACTGCGCGAACTCGGTCTCGTGCGGCAGACCCTGCTGACGGGCGACCGCGACGTGGTGGCGCGCAAGGTGGCTGCCGAGGTCGGTATCGGCACGGTCGTTTCGCAGGCGCTGCCGCACGACAAACTCGACTACGTGATGCACGAACTCGAAGCGGGGCATCATCCGCTCGTGGTCGGCGACGGCCTGAACGATGTGCTGGCCATCAAGGCGGGCGCGACCAGCATCGCGATGGGTGAACGGGGGATCGACATTGCGGTGGCGTCCGCGGATATCGTGCTGCTCGGCGACGACCTGCGGCGCATTCCGACCTGTATCCGGCTCGGCCGGCGCTGCCGCCGTACCGCGACGATCAACGCGGCGATTGGTCTCTTATGGACCGTCCAGATTATCGCGCTCGCGGCGCTGGGTTTGCTGGGGGCGGTGTGGGTGGCGATCCTGCACAACGTCGGCACTTTCATCGTGATTGCCAACGCGGGGCGGCTGCTGCGGATCGACGAAGATGCCGTGTCGCCATCCAGCCGAAGCCTGAATGCCGACGACGAAGCACAGCCGCCAGTTGTGGCCAGTTGAAGGCCTGCCCCGAGCTTGACGCTTGCGGGGTGGGTAATGCCTTGGCGAATGCCTTAGGTTTCGGCTACCGCTTTGCTTTGGAGAATGGTCGCGTCCAGCTCGTCGAGTTGCAGCAGCAAGTCGTCGATTGAACAGAGTTGGGTTTTGGTGACGTGATGGGCGTCGAGCAGGTCGTGCAGGCGCTTGCGCCAATACTCGGTGGGCAGGATGGGGCCTCCGAAATCCCCACATAACGACGGTTTCATCACGCGCGTGATGTGCGCGATATCCTGATCGATCAGCGTAATCATGTTCCGCCCCCGTTGTGGCATGTACGTCGTTTTACACCATCTTTATTTTGTCTAATTAATACTGTAGCGTAAATTCATCAGATGACAAGCTGTAGGAATTACGAGGGTGGATAGGCCGATCATCTTTGGTAGGTGGATTATGGTTTTGCAGCGGAGAGGGCCGCCGTTATTAAGGAAAACCATGATGGAAACCCGCCGAGAAAAGCCTAGACTGTAACCAAACGTAACTAAGTGTTGCTAATCATAAGTACGGGGATGTTCAACACGGGGCCGCGCCAGACTGAGGCGCACTGACGAGAACGCGGTGAAGTCAAACCGCGCATATGGAAATGGCCGCAGAGCAATCTGCGGCCATTTTTTTATTCACTGACGGCTTTTTAGCGGTTTTTTGCTCGCTGCGGCTTATTGCTTCAGCCTGCCCGTCGAGACACCGCGGGACGAAGCGCCTTAGTGGCAGCGCTTTTCCCAGTGGTGATGCACCTTCACCTTGTGGCATACCGGATGGTGATGATCATCGGCGTAAGCCGGGCTGACAACGCCAACGGTGACGGCGGCGAGCGTGAGGGCAAGCAAAATTTTCTTCATGAGGATTCCTCGGTCGGACTGACCTTGTTGGTGGACGGTCCGCTATCTTAGCCGAGCACAGTGACAACACTGTCAAGGAAATGCAAAACCTCACGAGCTTTTTTGGGTGCGCTCACCCGAAGCGGCCAACGTGCGTGTTAGCGACTGTGCCCGCCGCCTCCGCTACTGCCGCCGCCTTGAAATGTGGCGCCGCCACCACCATGGCCGCCGCCCCAGCCGCCGCCGTGACCACCACCGTGCCAGCCACCGCCGCCGTGCCACCCATGGTAACCGTGCCAGTAGCCGCCGTGCCCGTAGTAGCAGCAGCCGCCGCCACCGCCCCAGATGCCAATCGAGCCATAGGTCGGCACATACCCGTAGCCATATCCGTAACCGTAGTCCGGGTAGTACGGTTGTTCGCCGTAGTACGGATAGCCATAATCGCCGTAGTACGGATAGCCATAACCAGGCGCAACCGCACAACCGGCCAGAACCGCCACTACCCCGAGCGCCGCAATCAGGCGAAGCATGATGTTCTCCCTCGTACACCCTTAAGAAAGAACTGGGGCCGCCAAGTTCCAGCTCAATTGTGTCCACTGTTTACAGAAACAATGACGGTTCGTTACCTCTGACCTAAGTCGCGCAAACAGCACGCGTCGGGCGGTTCAAACGCATTGCCGCTGAAACGCCTCTGCAGTCTGGCTGAGGCTTTTTCGTTTCGTCGCATCAAGCGTGTGCGGCACTCATGCTTCGAGTGCGAGCGTCGCAAACGTCGCGAGCCAATGTTCACCCATGTAGTCCCCAGCGACATGCGCAAGCGCGCTGTCGAGGTGGAGTTCGGCCGCTTCGTTGAGCAGCGCACGGCGCGCATCGTCGGCAGGCAGGGCGCGGGCGAGCGAACGCTGGCACCACGCGCGGCTGAGATTCAGGCCGTCGAGGTGAGCGATCTTGCCGTCACTGCGATCGGTTACCGTCACCGGGACGAACAGCGTGGCCGGCTGGCGCACGGCAAGCTCCGGCAGGAACGCGCCGAACCAGTCGACGAACTGCCCGGCCGGTAACACGCGGCGCATCAGTTCGGCTTCCATCAGCGAAGGCGATAGAAATTCATCTCCCGCCGGCTCCCATGCCTGACACGCAACGTCATTCAGGTACCAGCGCTGCGCGGTCTCTGTCACGAGGGCCGCCAAAGATTCGCGCGACGTCTGGCGCGCGAAATCGAGCGTCAGCGCGAGCGCGAACGCCATGTTGAAATGCGTGCCGACGCGCAGCGGATAGGTGGCCTTAGGAAGGAACTCCTCGAATCGTTCGACGAAAGCATCGGTTAGCGGTGCGAAGGTTTTGCTCCAGCGCGTCGCCTGCGGCAGCTTCAGTGCGTCGATCTGTGCCGAGAGCGCCAATAGCCAACCCCAGCCATACGGCCGCTCGAAGCCTCGATTGTGCGGCAAGTCGAGATACGCCCGTTCGCCGGCCACGTTGGCCTCGGTGAAGTGCTGCTCGACCACGGCGACGATGCGCGGGGCCTCGGGCAGATCAGGGAAGCGTTCGCGCAGATGGAGGATCAGCCAGTAGCCATGCACGCACGAATGCCAATCGTAGCTGCCATAAAAAATCGGATGCAGCGCCCGCGGTCCCTGCACGTCCTGCGGACCGGCCAGCGAATGAGTCAGCTTGTTCGGATACTCACGCGTGAGGTGATCCAGCGCCAGATTGGCGAATTTCGATGCGACAGCGGAAGTGAGTTGAGCGGTCATCGGCGCCTCGTCGGGAGCAGTCAAAAGTCGTTCAAAAGCGGAAAACAAAGAGATACATCAGGACGGTGTTGACGATCAACAGCAGCAATGCCGTGGGCCATTGCGCCTTGATGACGCCGTTCTGGTCCTTCAGTTCGAGCAGGGCGGCAGGCACGATGTTGAAGTTGGCCGCCATCGGCGTCATCAGCGTACCGCAGAAGCCGGACAACATGCCGATGGCGCCGAGGATGGCCGGATTGCCGTGGAATTGATGGACGATCAACGGCAGGCCGATACCCGCGGTCATGACGGGAAATGCGGCGAACGCGTTGCCCATGATCATGGTGAAGATGGCCATGCCGAACGTGTAGGCGGCGACCACCGCGAAGGCCGAGTCGACCGGAATCCACGCTTTGACGAGTTCGGACACGACGTGGCCGACGCCTGCCACCGCGAAGAGTGCGCCGAGGGCCGCGAGCATCTGCGGCAGAATCGCGGCCCAGCCGACGGTGTCCATCGTATGCCGCGCATCTTTGAGCGCGTGAACCGGCGAGTCGCGCAACATCATGAGCGCTGTGCCGAATGCGACCAGCGTGCCGAGCACGAGCGAAATCAGCGTCACGCTCTTCGGATCGACGAACGGCACGTATTTGAGGGTGAAGGTGCCGAGCAAGGTGACGAGCGGAATCAGCAGCGCCGGGACGAACAGTTTATTGCCGAAGCGTTGCGCGTTCGCCTCACGGCGTTTCGCCGCAGCGGTGCTCGCGCTGTCCGGGTTGCCTTTGCCGAGTTTGCCCGAGCCGGCGATCAGCGCGAGTGCGATGGCGAGGCAGCCGGTGACGAAGTTCGGCAACTCGGCACCAAACATGAAAGTGATGGCGTAGATGCCCCAGAACAGGAAGTTGACGAGGCGGCGCGGGTTGGAGCGGTCCTGCAGACTGAATAGCGCAAAGGCGGCGAACATCAGGCCGGCAAGGATGTACAGGGTCTCGAGCTTGATCATCGTGCGAGGCTCCGTGCGTGGGCGTTCATCCGGTACGACAGATTGCGGTCGAGCAGCATCAGGCGGGCGCAGTGGATCAGGACCGCAGCAACCGCGGTCGGAATGGCCCAGACGGAAATATGCAGCGGCTCGACTACGACGCCGTTCTGCTCGAGAAAGCCTTTGATCAGCAAAATGGACTGGATGGCGATAAAGATGTCTTCGCCGAAGAACACCGCGATATTGTCGACGGCCGACGCATTGGCGCGGATCTGTTGGCGCACTTCATCGGGCAACTCGCCGTAGCGGTTCGCGGTAGCGGCTTCTGCCATTGGCGCGATCAGCGGACGCACCATCTGCGCGTGACCGCCTAGCGAGGTCAGCCCCAGGGCCGCAGTGATCTGGCGGATCACGAAATACAGCATCAGCACGCGGCCGGTGGTGGCCGCTTGCAAGCGGGAAATCAGATGCCGCGCCTGTTCCTTCAGGCCGTTGCGTTCGAGCAGGGCGATCACAGGGAGCGTCAGCCAGATGAGGCCCATGTAGCGGTTCTCGGCGAAGGCCTTGCCGAAAGCGCTGATGATCTCCACCGTGTGGAGGCCGCCGGCGAGTCCGGTGGCGATGCCTGCAATCGTCACGACCAGCAGCGCGTTAAAGCGCAGCGCGAAGCCGATCACGACGATCGGTATCCCTATCAGAACCAGCATGTTTTCTCCCTGTATCGCTGTGTGGCGGCGAGGAAATCTAACACGATAAATTATCGATAAATAGTCAACAAAGTGGGGATTTAGGGTAAACGACGAGCGTGCGCAGCAGTGGTTTGCGGGCCGTGCCGACGCTCAAATATTTGCAGTCGGTGCCGGCGTTCGCCGAGCACTATCACGAGTCCGATGACGAAGGTGACGAAAGCGTCGATGCCGGGCCAACCAGAGGTTTGACGTGGGACCGGCGCCCCACCCCATTCAGCGATTTCGGCCTCATTGCGATCGGCGTGCCGCGCAACCGTGCGTTGCCGGCGAACCGCGATCCGCATTTCTACGACCTGGGTGCTTGCGGGCCGCAGCGTACCGATCTGAAGGGGCGCGACGAATTTTGCGGCATCTTCCGTACGCCAACGCTGCGTAACGTTGCGTTGAAGAAAAGCTTTTTCCACAACGTACTGGGCCAACCTGAATACCGATCCTCCCTTTGATCGCAAGCCCGGCGACAAGCCGGCGCTCGACGAGGCCGAAATCAAGGATGTCGTGACGTTCCTGAATACGCTGACCGATGGCTACAAACCGGTCGCGCAATGAATGAAACGGGCGTGCGGTCTGGAGGACTGCGCCGCCGGATCATATAGCGGGTGAAGAAGGGCACCCGACCACGTCAAGCGAAAGTTCCATACCTATGCTAGGTTTCTACCCGGCGCGTCCATCAGAGGACGCGCTGCGTGACGATCCACCAAGCTGAAGTACGTCTCATCTCGTTGTCGGATTGCTTATCCGGTGAAACAAGGGGAATGCGCTTGAAAAGTGATTCGCGGACCTTGCAGGTAGCTTACAAAAAGGCTGCGCGCCCTCGAACGCGGCGCGCCGTGAAGGGCGGCCTCGCGCTCGTCGTCGTCACGTCCCTTACTGCGTGCATGGTCGGCCCGGACTATCACAAGCCCGAGGTCCAGGTGCCACAGGGGTTCAAGGAAGGCGTCGATTGGCAGCGCGCCGAGGTGAATCCGCAGGCTGCTATCTCGAGCACCTGGTGGCGCATGTACGGCGACAACAAGCTCAATGGTCTCGTCGAACAGTCATTACAAGCCAACCAGTCGATCGCCTCGGCGGAAGCCGCCTACCGCGTCGCGCTCGCCACTGTCGAGTCCCAACAGGCGGGCCTGTTTCCGGTCGTCAAGGCCGGCGTGTCCGGCGCGCGTTCCGGCGGCAACCTCGGAGGCCTTGCACAGAGTTCCGGTTCGAGTGCCGCGTCGGGCAACAGCATCATTGCAAGCGGTAGCGTCAGTTGGGAACTGGACCTGTGGGGAGCGATACGGCGCCAGATCGAGCAGGCGAAAGCGAACGCCCAGTCATCGGATGCGCAGCTTGCCGGTGAACGCATCTCGATCACGGCCAGCGTCGTGACTGACTACTTCCAGCTGCGCCAGGCCGACTTCGACACTCACGCGCTGAAGGAGCAGCAGGATATCGACAGCCAGATTCTGTCGATGGTGCAAACCGCGTTCAAAGAAGGCGAAGCATCGAACGACGACGTGCTGACCGCGCAGGAGAACCTCGAGACTATCATCGCCGACCTGCAGGCGACCGAAACGACCCGCGAGCAGGACGAGCACGCAATTGCCGTGCTGACCGGTGTGCCGCCGGAGACATTCTCCATCGACCCCGATCCGGACTATCCCTTCCTGACGCCTGCCGTGCCGTCGGCCTTGCCTTCCCAATTGCTCGAGCGGCGCTACGACGTGGTCAGTGCCGAGCGCACGGCCGCAGCTGCCAACGCGGGCATCGGCCTCGCCGAAGCCGCGTTCTATCCGTCGCTGACGCTCTCGGCCGAGGGTGGTTTCGCGCACAACACGTTGGCGCATCTGTTCACCGTGCCGAACCGCTTCTGGACACTCGGCCCCCAACTCGCGGAAACGATTTTCGACGGCGGCGCACGCACGGCCGCGGTGCACGGAGCGCGCGCAACCTACGACGAAGACGTCGCGAACTACCGGAATACGGTCCTGACGGCTTTCCAGAGCGTGGAGGACAGCCTGTCGTCGATCAATCACCTGCGGACGCAGGCCAGCTCGTTCGCGAAGGTGTACGACAGCAACAGCCGCCTGTTCGCAAGCGAACAGGCGCAGTTCAATGCCGGGGCGGTCAGCCAGCAGAGCTTGCTGACGCAACGGCTGACATTGCTCGAGGCGGAGCAGAATCTGCGCGACACGCAGGCGCTGCTCGCCGAGAGCAATGTGGCGCTCGTCAAGAACCTTGGCGGCGGCTGGCAACGCGATGATGACGCTCAAGTAGCTGCAGGGCCGGCCGCGGCTTCATCGCCCGCTTCGGAATCTGCAGTACGACCTGCCCCGGCGCCGTCTGCCGACTGAGTTACCCGCTGTTCCATATGATGTGGCATATCGCGGCGTTCGCGTATGCCGGCCTCAAGCAAGAACGGAGTCCTCATGAAGTCACGTCCTCAGCGCGCGTCGCTGTCGTATCTGTGTCTGATCGTACTCGCCGCCTGCTCGAAAACGGCGCCGCCTCCTCCGCCGCCACAGGTCGCGGTGGTGAAGGCGCACATGCAGACGGTGCCGCTCGAGCGTCAGTTCGTCGGCCGGCTTTCGCCTTATTACATGGCGAATGTCACGGCCCGTGTGTCCGGCGTGCTGCTGCGGCGCAATTACACGGAAGGCTCGCAGGTGCGCGCGGGGCAACTGCTGTTCGAGATCGATCCGGTCTTTTACCGCGCGCAGCTCAATAACGATCTCGCAGTGCTGGCCGAAGATCAGGCCACCTACGTCAACGACCACATCACGGCCGTGCGCAACCGCAAGCTGCTGCCGGTCGGTTCGGTCTCGCAGCAGACCGTCGACAATTCCGATGCCGCCGAACGTAGCGCCGCAGCCAAGGTCAAGGCCGACGAGGCAGTTGTCGCGAGCGCTCGGGTCTCGCTCGACTACACGCGCGTGACGGCGCCGATCGGCGGTATTGCCGGACAACAACAGGTGACGGCGGGCGCGGTGGTCGGCAACAGCACGTCCGACACGGGTGGAAGCGGCACGCTGTTGACGACGGTCCAGCAGATCGATCCGATGTACGTGAACTTCACGATCAGTTCGGCTGATCTGGCCACGCTGCAGGATAACCAGAGCGCCGGCTCGGTCGATCTGACGCAGCAGAACCACACCACGGTGCAGCTCGCGCTGCCCAATCGCGCGCCGTACGGTACGACCGGCACGCTCGATTTCTCCGACGTGACGGTGAACGCGGCGACCGGCTCGGTCAATCTGCGTGCGCTCGTTGCGAACCCACAGCGGCGTCTGCTGCCCGGCATGTACGTGACGCTGACCGTCAATTTCGGTCAGCAGAACAATGTGTTCCTGATTCCGCAACAGGGCGTGCAGCGCGACACGGTCGGCGCGTACGTGTTCGTGGTCGACGCAAACAACAAGGTGGGCCGCAAGGACGTCGTGGCGACCGATAGCCTCGGCAACGACTGGATCGTCACGCAGGGGCTGGCAGACGGCGACCAGATCATCGTGAACGGTGTGCAGATGGTGCGGGAAGGGGCACCGGTGAAGAGCGTCGCGTGGCAGCCACCTGCGGCGGCGTCCGGTGCGGCGGCGGCTTCGCCGCCGGCAGCGACAACAGCGGCGACAACAGCGGCGTCGGCAGCGACAACAGCAGCGCCGGCAGCCTCGGGCCCTGCGGCCGCGCCGGTTTCCACAGCGTCAGCGGCTTCGGCCGCCTCGGCGCAGTAGGAGACCGCACATGCCGAGTTTTTTCATTAGCCGCCCCGTTTTCGCCTGGGTTATCGCGATCCTGATCTGCCTGTTCGGCATCATCTCGGTCCACAGCATGGGGATCGATTCGTACCCGGACATCGCGCCGCCGGAAGTGACCGTCACTGCGCAGTATCCGGGCGCGAGTGCCCAGACGATGGAGTCGACGGTGACCCAGGTGATCGAGCAGCAGCTCACCGGCATCGACAATCTGCTGTATTTCAGTTCGACGTCGAGCTCGAATGGCCAGACGCAGATCATCCTCACATTCGCGACCGGCACCAACCCGGACATCGCCCAGGTGCAGGTGCAGAACAAGGTCACGCTGGCCGAGCCGCTGCTGCCGTCGCAGGTGACGCAGCAAGGGGTCGTGGTGGCGAAGGCGAGCCCGGACATTTTGATGTTCGTCGCGCTGCAGTCGGACAATGCCGCGATCGACGCAGGACGCCTTTCCGATATTCTCGCCTCGCAGATCCAGCCTAACATCGGCCGTGTGAACGGGGTCGGCAATACCACGTTGCTGGGCTCGGAGTACGCGGTGCGCATCTGGCTCGACCCCAACAAGCTGCAGAGCTACGGGCTGTCGACGACCCAGGTGCTTAATGCCGTGAACGCGCAGAACGCGCAGTTCGCAGCCGGCTCGCTCGGCGCGGATCCGGCTGTGAAGGGGCAGGTGTTTACTGCGAACGTGACGGGCGATAGCCTCTTTTCGTCGCTCAAGCAGTTCCAGGACATCATTATTGTCGCGAACAACAACGGCACCACGGTCAAGCTCTCCGACGTGGCACGCATTTCGTTCGGCTCGCAGACGTATGGCTTCGCGCCGGTTTATAACGGCAAGGCGGCAGGCGGGATGGCCGTGTTCCTGTTGCCGGGCGCCAATGCGCTCGCGGTTGCGAAGGCGGTGAAAGCCGAGATGGCGACGCTGGCGAAGGATCTGCCGGAAGGCGTCACATGGAGCGTGCCATACGACACGACGCCGTTTATTACCGCGTCGATCGTGGACGTGATCCGCACGCTCATCGAGGCGATCGTGCTGGTGTTCTTCGTCATGCTGATCTTCCTGCAGAATCTGCGGGCCACGATCATCCCTACGCTTGTGATTCCGGTTGCGCTGCTCGGGACCTTCATCGGCCTGTCGGCGCTGCACTACACGCTGAATCAGTTGACGCTGTTCGGCATGGTGCTGGCAATCGGTATCGTGGTTGACGACGCGATCGTCGTGATCGAGAACGTCGAACGCATCATGACCGAGGAGCATATGGAGCCAAGGGCGGCGACCCGCAAAGCGATGGGCCAGATCACCGGCGCCATTATCGCCATTACGGTGGTGCTGTCCGCGGTCTTCATCCCGTCCGCGCTGCAGCCGGGCGCGACCGGCATCATCTACGCACAGTTCGCACTGACGATTGCGGTGTCGATGGGATTCTCCGCGTTCCTCGCGATGTCGTTCACCCCTTCGCTGTGCGCGGCGATCCTGAAGCCCGAACACGCGACGAAAAAGAACTGGTTCTACCGCTGGTTCGACCGTAGTTTCGAGTGGACGACGAACAAATATATCGGCCAAACCGGCCGGGCGGTGACCCATGCGCCGCGCTGGATGATCGTATTCGTGCTCGTCGTGGTGCTGACGGGTTTCCTGTATACGAAACTGCCTACCAGCTTCGTGCCGGACGAAGATCAGGGCTTCGTGCTCGCACTTATCAATTTGCCGCCCGGCTCGACGCTGCAGCGCACCAACCACGTGATGGCCGAGGTGCGCGACAAGCTCGCGAACAGTCCGTTCAGCAAGGAAATCGTGGGGATCTTCCAGCCGGAAGGCTTCAGCTTTGTCGGCACAAGCGAAAACGTCGGCATGTCGTTCATCAAGCTGGCAGACTGGGACAAGCGCCATGACACTGCGATGACGCTGATTCCGAAGATCAACCAGACCCTTCATAGCATTCCCGATGCGCAGATCTTTGCGGTGAATCTGCCGACCATCCGCGGTCTTAGCCAGTTCGGCGGCATCGACATGTATCTGCAGGCACGTGAAGGCCAGTCGCGCGCGGAGCTCGCCCAGGCCACGGGCACGCTGCTCGCGGGTGCGACGAAGAGCCCCGTGCTGTTCGGGATCCGTCCGAACTCGCTGCCGAGCGCACCGCAACTGGACATCGCGGTGGACCGTACGCAGGCCGAAGCAATGGGCCTGTCGCTGACCGATGTCTACTCCACGCTCGAGATGGAGCTCGCGCCGTTTTATATCGATCAGTTCACCTACGGCGGACGTGTGAAGCGCGTCTATATCCAGGCGGATGCGCCATACCGGATGGGGATCGACTCGCTCCAGCACCTGTACACGCCGAGCTTATTCGCGAACGGTGGCAGCACGGCCACGAGCCAGTTGTCATCGGCCAGCGCGACGACGTCGAACGGCTTCACGACGCCCGCCGACCCGTCGCCCGCGAATACGTCGATCGCCCCCTACAACATGGTGCCGCTCTCCAGCGTGGTAAATGCCAAATGGAGCTTCGGGCCGACCGTGCTGCCGCGCTACAACGGCTACTCGGCAATCGAGATCGTCGGCAACTCCGCACCGGGCTACTCGACCGGGCAGGCGATCAATGTGCTGCAGAACATCGTCGACCGCCAGTTGCCAACGGGTTTCGCGGCGGACTGGACCGGGCAGTCGTTCCAGGAATTGTTGTCGGGCTCGTCGGCGGTGACGCTGTTGATGCTGTCGATCGTGGTGGTGTTCCTGTGTCTCGCCGCGTTGTATGAAAGCTGGTCGATTCCGGCTGCCGTTCTGCTCGTCGTGCCGCTGGGGATGCTGGGGATGCTGGCGTTCTGTCTCTCATTCGGAGTGCCGAACGACATCTACTTCAAGATCGGTCTCGTGACCGTGATCGGCCTCGCGGCGAAAAACGCGATTCTGATCGTCGAGTTCGCGGTGGAGGGGCAGCAACAAGGCAAGACGCTGCGCGATGCCGTCATGACCGCGGCCCGGCTGAGACTGCGTCCGATCCTGATGACCTCGATGGCGTTCATTCTCGGCGTGTTCCCGCTGGTTATTTCATCGGGCGCAGGCGCGGCTTCGCGTCATGAAATTGGCACCGGTGTGATCGGCGGCATGCTGTTCGCCACGTTCCTCGGTCTGCTGCTGATCCCGGTGTTCTACGTGGTCGTACGGCGATTGCTCGGCGACAAGCTCGACGAGGTATCGCACAAGATGCCTCATCACGGCGACGACGAGGGCGGCCACGGCGAGCACGATGGCGGCCCACCATCGGGTGGTGGCGGCGGTCATGACGGTGGCGGTACGGGCGGCACAACCCCCGCAGGGGAGGGCACGCCAGCCTAGCGAGACAACGCGCGCCAGATGCGGCGCGCTTCAGTGAGCCATGCACCGGTGCAGCGAGAGATGAAAAGGACACGGAAACAGGCGCTGCAGACGCGCGACCAGATTCTCGACGCGGCCGAGTGGGTCTTCGTCGAGCGTGGCGTCGCCCGTACGTCGCTGGAGGACGTGGCGTTGCGGGCCGGGTTCACGCGTGGCGCGATTTATGGACACTTTCGCAACAAGGTCGAGCTGTTCGTCGCCATGACGAACCGCGTCATGCTACCGATGGAGATGCTGGTGTCGGCGTCGGTCGATGCTGGGGAGCCCGATCCGCTCGGCAGGATACGGCAGTTGCTGGTGTTCTGCCTCAGCAAGGCCGTGGTCGAGCCACACAGCCGCCGGGTGTTCGAAGTGCTGTTCACGAAGTGTGAGCACACACGCGACACCGACCCGGTGTTCGATCGACAGCGCAACGCCGCCCGCAACGGCAGAAAGCAGCTCGAGCTTGCTCTGCAAAATGCGATTGCAAGAGGACAATTGCCGGCGGATCTGGATACGGTTCGCGCATCAGGCATCGTGCATGCGTTTCTCGACGGCGTGTTGCGGGACTGGCTCCTGGAACAGGATTCGATCGTCTTGCCGCGCGATGCCGAGTGTCTCGTGGATATATGCATCGGCATGCTGCGGCAGTCGCCTTCGTTGCGGCAAGCATGTGTCGCTGTGCAACCACCTCGAGTGAGTGAAGACGCATTGCAGCGCCCTCGTCATATCGAATAACCTCGATCCTATTCGGACCGCAGCGTGACAGGAGGGACGACAGTCTCGATCCGGCCTGTCTTCACGTCATACACAAGACCGGTCACTGTGAAGCCGCCCGGAAGATTCGGATTGGCCCTGAGCGCCTCCACATCGATCGCGACTGCCTTGTACGGATCGGTGATCGCGAGATCGTCGAGTTTGTCTTCCGCGACACCCATATACTTCGACAGCAACTTCGGCGCGTGATGGTAGCAACCGTTGATCCCACAATCGGTATGCTGAAGGAGGACCAGATTCCAGCCGTCACCGACTGGTTGTCCCGCCGCTCGCGAAACGGCGCCGAGTAGCGCCATCGTTTCAAGCAGCGACGGATTCACGCGTCCTCCCACATTGCGGATCACTGCCGTTTCGCCGGGCGCCAGTTTGAGCACGTCCATCGGATCGACACGAGGGTCGACGCAACCGATGATCATCGTTTTGCGCGACGGCATCATTTTCAGATCGGCGGAGAAGCCGCTTTGTGCGAATTCGGCATTGCGGCTAGCAAGGGTTTCAAGAAAGTCCATGATGACCTCTATCGTTTAAGGCTACGCTGAAGAAGCCGCCGTTTCGCCGACGGTTTGCTGCTGAACTGCGGAATGCGAGATCAGCGACGCGACTGGTTCCGTTTCGTGGCCCAG